>QYPU01000063.1 GCA_007280145.1 Dehalococcoidia bacterium
ATAATAAACTTGTGCGGCTGTATTTCTTCTACCCTGAATATTACCGTTCGTTAGCCGTTAGACTATACAACTTTGACGGCAGCCAGGTTACTCCTCAAAGCTCCAACGTGATTTCTTATGAAGAGAGAACTGGCCCTGAAGGTGAGCCTTACAAGGTAATCACTGAGGCGAAATCTTTCCCCACCTATGAAGAAGCTGAGGCCTATATCTCAAGCCAGGAATCCGGTAATTACAGAATAGTCAATACCGACCCCTTTGTCAGCCCGGTGCCCTTGGAAGCCTTGGAGCACTACAAGCTGATTTATAGTTCCGATAGCTCTGTAATGAAGCCGGGCGGTGGCATGATTTCAGAAGTAAAGATTTTTGAGTATACTGAATAGTATGATTTACGAAAGTGGAAAAGATACGGCCTTGCTAAAACTGGAAGAAAAAATCAGTGATAAGTCTGCCACGATAGGTATAGTCGGCCTTGGTTATGTTGGTCTTCCTCTAGCAGTAGCTTTCTCCGAGGCAGGCTTCAAAGTACTGGGTGTTGATATGCAGCGAAAGAGAGTGGACGCGGTTAACCAGGGACAGTCTTATATTGCTGACGTGAGTAGTGAGTGCCTTCAAGCTGCAATAGCCGGTAACCGGCTGCAGGCGACTACAGAACAAAGTAGACTCAAGGAAACAGATGCCATTTGCATCTGCGTGCCCACTCCTTTAACTAAGACCAAGGACCCCGACCTCTCATATGTAATTCATGAATCTAAAGAGATAGCCAAATACCTCCAGCCAGGGCAGCTTATAGTTCTGGAAAGCACTACCTATCCTGGCACTACAAGAGAGATGGTACTGCCCATTTTAGAATCCTCGAAGCTCAAAGGCGGTATGGATTTCTATCTGGCTTATTCGCCAGAAAGGGTCGACCCGGGCAGTAAAAAATATGGCATCAAAAATACTCCCAAAATCGTCGGCGGCATAACTCCCCGGTCAACGGAAATGGCCAGACTTCTTTATTCTCAGGTAGCCGAGACGGTGATTCCTGTCTCATGCCCTGAAGTAGCCGAGATGACTAAGATTTTCGAGAATGTCTTCCGCAGTGTGAACATCGCTCTGGTTAATGAGCTGGCTGAGCTTTGCCATGATATGAATGTAAGCGTCTGGGAGGTTATCGATGCTGCCTCGACCAAGCCTTTTGGCTACATGCCCTTTTATCCCGGCCCTGGGGTGGGCGGGCACTGCATCCCACTGGACCCGTACTATCTAGCTAACAAAGCCAGAGAGTTTGATTTCCATACTAGGTTTATTGAGCTGGCTGCTGAGATTAACGAACGCATGCCCTATTATGTTGCCCTTCGCATTGTGGAAGCCTTGAATGCCAGAGGCAAAAGCCTGAATGGCGCTAATGTGTTTATTTTGGGAGCAGCCTATAAGAAAGATGTTGGGGATATGAGGGAATCTCCCTCCTTGAAGCTACTCCAGCTTCTCAGCGATAAAGGGGCTGATGTAAGCTATAACGACCCTTATATACCGAATATTCAGCTTTCTCAGGGCAGCCTTACCTCAATAGAGTTAACCAAGGAAAGCCTATCCGCGGCTGATTGCGTAGTGATAGCTGCCGACCATAGCTGCTATAATGTCAACGAAGTGGTTGCCCATTCAAAACTTGTTTTCGACACCCGTGGAGTTACCAGGGGATTAAAGGCTGACAATATAGTCAGGTTGGGAGAATAGATGATGACTAACAATATCGCCGTCATCGGTTGTGGCTACTGGGGCAAGAACCTGGTGCGGAATTTTGCCGAGCTTGGTGCTCTTCATACCATCTGCGATACTGACACCGCGAAGCTGGAAAACTATAAATCCCTCTACCCCAAAGTTAATACCGAGATAGATTATCGCAAGGTCATTGCCGACCAGGAAATTCAGGGAATCGTCATCGCCACACCGGCGGCATCTCATTACCCTGCGGCCAAGGAAGCCCTTCTCTCAGGCAAGGATGTCTTTGTGGAAAAGCCGCTAGCCCTTGAGGTTGAGCAAGGTGAGGAACTTGTCGAACTAGCTGAAAAAAGCAACAGGGTCTTGCTCGTAGGTCACCTTCTGGAATATCACCCCGCCATAGTCAAGCTAAAAGAGCTTGTAGACAAAGGCGAGCTGGGCAAAATCAACTACATCTATTCCAACCGACTCAACCTGGGCAAATTCCGCACTGAAGAGAATATACTATGGAGCTTTGCCCCACACGATATCTCCATTGTCCTGCTCCTCCTCGGCGAAATGCCACAGGAGATTTCAGCCCATGGTGGCTATTATCTTCATCAGGATATCGCCGATGTTACCCTGACTACACTTGGCTTCAAAAACGGCATAAGAGCTCACATATTTGTTAGCTGGCTTCACCCTTACAAGGAGCAAAAACTGGTAGTAGTCGGCGATAAAAAGATGGCGCTATTTGATGATACCAATCCCGAAGACAAACTTTTCCTCTACAGCCACGAAATAGAATGGGTTGACAGAAAGCCCGTGCCCCACCAGAAGCAGCCAGAAATCATCGAAGTGCCGCCGGATGAGCCCTTAAAGCTGGAATGCCAGGATTTTATTGAGTCTATAAAAAACCGCAGAATGCCGAGGGTAGACGGATGCAAAGGACTTCAGGTGCTGAAGGTCTTGTCTTATTGCCAGAGGTCGCTTGAGGAAAAGGGCAGAGTTATCCCTTTGAACAGGGGGGAAAATAGTTTCTTTGTCCATGAGACGAGCATTGTAGAGGAACCCTGTCAAATTGGAGACGGAACTAAAATTTGGCAGTTCTCACATATTATGCCCGATGTAATCATTGGCAAAGGCTGTGTTATCGGGCAGAACGTCTTTATTGGTACAGGGGTAAAAATAGGCAATAATGTCAAAATTGAGAACAACGTTTCTGTTTTTGAAGGAGTGACTTTACAAGACGATGTTTTCTGTGGGCCTTCCTGCGTATTTACTAATGTTATAAACCCGAGAAGTCAAATATCACGAAAGCATGAATTCAAGCCAACGCTGGTTAAAAAAGGCGCTACCCTCGGAGCCAATGCTACCATCATCTGCGGTAATACTATTGGCAGATATGCCTTCGTTGGTGCTGCAGCCGTAGTTACCAGGGATATCCCCGACTACGCTATGGCTTATGGTAACCCAGCCCAGCATCAAGGTTGGGTCTGTGAATGTGGTATAAAGCTGAATTTCAGTACGGGCGACACGGCAAAATGCCCTAGTTGTGGTAGAATTTACCAGTGTAAAGGCGAAGGGCATATTGGGGAAGTGTAATATATTGCAAAGTAGGGTGATATCGGATATAGTTTGTAATATAAGGCAGGAGAATTAGGTATGGCTAAAATTGCTGAACGCATAGAAGTTACCCCGGAGGTTCTCCATGGGAAACCGCATATAGCTGGGACTCGTGTCCCTGTAGATATCATCCTGGGTTTTTTAGCAGATGGTCTAACATCAGAAGAAATAATAAAGCAACACTACCCTCATATCATCAAAGAGGATGTTTTGGCCTGCGTTCGATATGCCAAGCACATAGTAGAAGATGAAGAGATTTATGTAGTTCAGGCAGGTTGATGCCTACTTTTCTTGTTGATGAATGCGTATCTCTACAAACCGCTCGGTTTATTGAGTCTTTAGACCTCTCTGTAGGAAGCGTTTACGACCTTGGCCGGAGTGGTGTTTCAGACAGCGAGATTTTCAAGATTGCTCAGGATGAGAAGTTTGTCTTGGTTACTTATGACAGGGGGTTTGGAGATGTAAGGGTATATCCGCCTCATTCCCATAATGGTATTATTATCCTTAGGGTATATGATTCTAAATCTCTTCAAAAGTGTCATGAAGTGTTGGAACAGCTGTTAAAGGAAGAAAGCGAGTTTAAGGGCACCCTGTTTGTTGTGGATGAAAGCAAATACCGGAAGAGGAAATGAATTTAGGAGTCAGGTATTTACATTAAACAAACCGTGAATATTCCTCTGGTTGATTTAAAGGCCCAGTACGCTTCAATAAAAGAGGAGATTGATAATGCAATCCGGAAAGTTATAGAAAGCGGGCAATTCATCCTTGGCCCTGAGGTTAAAGTCTTTGAGACAGAGATTGCCGCTTACTGCCAGACTAAGTTCGCTGTCGGCGTCGCCTCAGGTACTGATGCTTTGCAGCTTGCACTTCTTGCCTGTGGTATCAAGCCCGGCGATGAGGTTATAACCACCCCTTTTACCTTCATTGCCACCGCTGAAGCCATAACTCGGTGTGGTGCTGCGCCAGTGTTCGTAGATATAGACCCAAAAACCTACAACATCGACCCCCAAAAACTTCAGGAATTCCTGGAAAAGAAGTCGTCCCGCCAATCACCAATCACCAATCACCAGTCACCAGTCACCGCCATCCTACCTGTCCACCTCTATGGTCAGCCGGCAGATATGGACGCTATTTTAGACTTAGCTGAGAAATACAACCTTAAAGTCATCGAGGACTGCGCTCAGGCCTTAGGAGCAGCTTACTCCAGTCACCAATCACCAATCCCCCCCATGTCATTGCGGTGAGCCGAAGCTGCGAGCCGAAGGCGTGGCAGGAAGCGCGGCAATCTCAATTACAATCTAAATCTCAATCTCAGTCTCACCGCAAAGCAGGCTCTCTGGGTGATGCTGGCTGCCTCAGCTTCTTCCCCAGCAAAGTTCTCGGCGCCTATGGCGATGGCGGCATGGTGGTAACCAACAACCCTGAAATTGCCGAAAGAGTGGTTATGCTCAGAAACCACGGCTGCGAGCAGAAATATTACCACCTCGTCCCCGGATTCAACAGCCGTCTTGATGAGCTTCAGGCAGCCATCCTCCGGGTGAAGCTGAAACATCTGGATAACTGGATTGAGCTTAGACGGCAGAAAGCCTCGGCTTATTCTCAGCTTTTTAGCCGGATAGACAGCATTCAGCCGCCTTATGTATCGTCTGATAGTTATCATATCTTCAACTACTACACCATCCGGCTGGAAACTGGTAAATTAAACCGTGACAGGCTGCAGCAATATCTTAATTCCAAGGGCATTGCCACTGCCATCTACTATCCTCTATCCCTGCACCTTCAGGAAGTCTACAAGCCATTGGGCTATAAACCGGGCGACTTTCCAGAAAGCGAGAAAGCTCAAGAAGAAGTCCTTTCCCTGCCTATCTACCCCGAACTCAAGGACAACCAAATACGCAGGATAGTGGAGGAGGTTAAGACTGAGACTGAGATTCCCGAGTCTGAATCTGAATCTAAATCTGAATCTAAGCTATAACAATGAAATTTACCTCGTTTACAGAAATGCCTGTGTGGCAGAAGGCACACAAGATGGTCCTGAACGTTTACAAGCTCACGGCATCATTTCCTAAGGAAGAAGTTTATGGGTTGACCTCTCAGATGAGAGGAGCTGCCCTATCTGTCTCAGGAAACATAGCTGAAGCCTTTGGAAGATTCCACTACCTTGATAAGAATAAGTTCTATTTGAATGCCAGGGGCTCTTTGGAAGAGACAAAGAACTACCTTATAATCTCCGGGGATTTAGGTTACACTAAAGCAGAAGCCTTTCAAACGTTAACGGACAATATTCATGGTATCAATGAAGAGCTAAATACGCTGATTAAGACTTTAAGAATACGAAATCAGCAAAAATCTTCTGAATCTAAATCTGATTCTGAACAATGAAAATAATTAGCGTTGTCGGCGCCAGACCTAACTTCATGAAAATAGCTCCGCTCATCAGGGCTATAGAGAAATACAACACGCAGATTAAGATTAAGACTCAGAATCAGGCTAAGAACAGCGAAAATCTGAATCTGAAGCTGAACCTCAATCTCAATCTGAATCACCTCCTCGTCCACACCGGTCAGCATTATGACTACGAGATGTCCCAGATCTTCTTCCAGGATTTAGATTTGCCCCAACCTGACATCCACCTTGGAGTTGGCTCGGGAACTCATGCCGAGCAAACTGGAAAAGTAATGGTTGAGTTCGAGAAGGTATTGTTCCAGGAAAAACCAGATTTGGTTATTGTAGTTGGCGATGTCAACTCAACCCTGGCGGCGGCCTTAGCCGCGGTCAAACTTCACATCCCCGTAGCCCATATCGAAGCTGGACTCCGTTGCTATGACTGGGCTATGCCAGAGGAGATAAACAGGCTCCTCACCGACCATATTTCCGACTATCTGTTCACCACTTCCGAATATGATGATGACAATCTCAAGAGAGAGGGCATATCCGGAGAAAAAATATTCTGCGTCGGCAATATCATGGTAGATAGCTTGCTTTTTAATAAACCGATGGCCGAGAAATCGGACATATTGGAAAGATTGGGATTAGTCACTAATCACCAATCACCAATCCCTCCCCATGTCATTGCGGTGAGCCGAAGCTGCGAGCCGAAGGCGTGGCAGGAAGCGTGGCAATCTGAATCTGAATCTGAATCTGAATCTCAATCTCAATCTCAACCAGTTACTCCTTATGCCCTGCTGACCCTGCACCGCGCCAGCAATGTAGATAATGAGCAAAGCCTTACCCGAATCATGGCTGCAGTAAATCAAGTAGCTCAAAGAATTCCTATTGTCTTCCCGGCTCACCCACGCACTCAGAAAAAATTGAAGGAATTCAACCTCCATCTCGATCTAACTCCTCAATCTAAATCTCAGTCTCAATCTAATGTCTTAATCATCCCCCCACTCGGCTATCTTGACTTCCTCAATTTAGAGATGAACTCCAGATTTGTCATCACCGATTCTGGAGGCATCCAGGTAGAGACTACAGTTTTGGGCATTCCCTGCTTGACCATGCTGGATTCTCCAGTCTGGCCCATCACTCACAAGCAGGGGACGAACATCCTGGTAGGCAGTGACAGCCGCAAGCTAACAAACGAAGCCTTCAAAATCCTCAACTCTAACTCTAACTCTAAATCTGAATCTAAAATCGAGCTTTGGGATGGCAAGACCGCAGAAAGGATAGTGGAGGTGATTAAGACTCAATCTCAGTCTAAATCTGAGTCTTAGTCTGAATCTAAATCTAAATCTTAATCTGAATCTATCTCTATTCCGCCAAGGCATCTGAGGCAATTGTGGAAATAGCAGGCAAAGAAAAGCTATAATTCCATGAAAAGGAAAGAGCTTATAGAACATATAACTCAGTATGGGGCATCTCTATTCAGAGAAGGCCGTAGGCATAGCATATAGCAGAGAGGTAAATACAGGACTCAGATTAAGACTCAGACTCCTGAATCTAAAGCTTAAGCTCAATCTGAATTCATTTGTGAAGTAGATTCAGGAGGTCAAATTTATGAAGTTCAGAGCCGTGGTCAAAAAAAGTGGAGGTTGGTGGATTGGGTGGCTTGTGGACTTGCCTGGCGTAAATGCTCAAGAAAGAACCAAGGAAGAATTACTGGAGTCACTGAAAATTGGGGCTGAGGATATGCTTATAGCGCCTATCAAGCCAGAGAAGGAAGAGGAATTGGTAACTATCGAGCTGGGTTGAGTTGAGTTTTCGCCTGGACCTCAATCCCGACTCTAAATCTAAATCTGAGTCTGAGTCTGAATCTCAATCTCGCTCCCAATCACCAATACACTGGGATGGCAAAACTGCCGAGAGGATTGTAGCGATACTGGCCAGTGACTGCATAGTTGGGTTATACTACGTGCCGGAAGCCTGCTGGAAGGTATATTTGCAGAGATGAGTTCCGAAGGAAGCGATTTGCTAAAGGGAAATAAGGTATTGATTACCGGTGGTGCTGGCTTTATCGGCTCCAACCTTTGCCAGGAACTGGCAGAGAGGGGCAAGCATGTCATCATCCTCGATGACCTGTCCACCGGCAAGAAAGAGAACATAGAGGAACTGATAGGAAACAAGGTTGAGTTCGTGCAAGGAAGCGTCACTGACCTGCCATTACTTAATAAGCTGTTTCAAAATATTGACTGTGTTTTTCACCAGGCAGCTATCCCCAGTGTTCCCAGGAGCTTGGAAAATCCTCTAGCCTCAAATCACGCAAACATAACTGGCACCTTGAATGTGCTGCTGGCGGCCAAGGATAAGAAGGTAAAGAAAGTGGTATATGCATCATCATGTGCGGTTTATGGAGAAACCAAAGTCGTGCCTGTAACAGAGGATATACCACCTAATCCGCAGTCTCCCTACGCGGTGACCAAGCTTGCCGGGGAATACTATTGCCGGGTCTTCGAGCAAGTTTATGGCTTGCCCACGGTTTGCCTCAGGTATTTCAATGTCTATGGGCTGAGGCAGGACCCAAGCTCACAATATGCGGCGGTCATCCCCAAGTTCATATCCAGCCTGCTTGAGGACGAGCCGCCTGTTATCTTCGGCGACGGTGACCAGACAAGAGACTTCATTTTCGTTGACGATGCCGTGGCAGCTAATATTCTGGCCGCTGAGAGCAACATCACCGGTATTTTCAACATAGGCACAGGCCAGAAGGTCACCATAAACGAACTAGCACAGGTTATCAGCAATATCATGGGGAAAGACATTGTGCCGATTCACCGGGAGCCTAGACCGGGGGACGTAAAACACAGCCTGGCCGGGATTTCCAGAGCCAGAGCTTTTGGCTATAATGCCAGATATAGCTTAGAGGAAGGGTTGAGGGAAACCATCAAGGCAGTGAAGAGTAATCCGTGAAGTGTGAAGTGTGATGAGTGGAATCAAAACGCATGAGGACCTCGATGTTTGGAAAGAGGTGGTGACTCTGGCAAAGGAAGTATACAAGTTAACGGAAAGCTTTCCCAAAGAAGAAATCTTTGGATTAACGTCTCAGATGAGGCGGGCAGCAGCGTCGATTCCAAGCAATGTGGCGGAAGGGGCGGCGAGAAACTCAGATAAGGAATTCATCCAGTTCCTTTATGTATCACTAGGCTCTCTTGCTGAGTTAGAAACGCAATTGCTGTTGTCCAGAGAATTAGGATTTCTCAAAAACGAGGAGATAAATGGAAATATTGAGCGGGCAAGAAAACTGCTGCTTGGTTTAATAAAATACTTGAGAGCTAAGTCAGTGAAGGGTAATGAGTGAATGAATGAAGCGCAACCGATGACATATCACGCATCACGCATAACACATCACCCAATAGTCTGCATAATCGGCTCAGGCTATGTTGGCCTTGTGACGGGGGCTTGTCTTACCAAATTAGCTAATGAGGTTACCTTTATAGATGTTGATAGCGAAAAACTAGCAGCGATAAGATGGTAATCCTTCAGTAAGGTTCATCCGGGTAATATAGAGAGAGAGGCATCAAGAGACTGACTATAAATAATGCCACCCCCTACAGGCTCTTTGCAGGGCGGGTTGGGCTCGTCGGAATCGCAAATGCAATCGTCAGCCTCCGTGGATTAATCCTGATTCCAATCCTAACCAAAACATTGGGTGCAGAAGGATATGGGATATGGTCGCAAATCCTAGTTACGGTCTCCTTACTTGCACCACTTTGCACATTGGGATTGGACTATGCCACCACCCGATTTTTAGCTCCAGAAAAAGATAAGGAAAAGGTTGGCAAGCATTTCTCATCCATCCTGGTAACAACATCGTTAATTGCACTTGCAGCATCTGTCCTGGTACTTATTCTCTCCAAGCCCCTTGCCACAGCCGTGTTTGGCGGCGCTGATGCCACTTTTTACATCCAGATTTCAGCATTGCTGGTCTTCTTGGCTGCTATTGACCAGATAATGATTAACTATTTCGTCGGATTCCAGCAGATGAAAAGGTACGCAACTCTCGAGATTTCGCAGACAGTCGGTGAGGTCGCACTAATTTGCTATCTCGTATTATCGGGTTTCGGGTTGCTTGGAGCGATTGCCTCGGCTTTGATTGTTAGAGTACTTATCTCCGTTATTGGTTTTTTATGGATTAAATCCGATGTTAGGATTTCCAAACCGAGTTTTTCTGCTATAAAACCTTATTTGCCATTCACTTTGCCCCTACTTCCCACCATATTGTGTTACTGGCTCATTAATCTTGGTGACCGTTATGTCATTGGCTATTTTATGGGCGCTAACGCCGTAGGGATTTATTCCGCAGCTTATGGTCTGGGGGCCCTGCTGGCATTTTTCTATGTCCCCTTGGCAAGCGTTCTTTTCCCAGCAATGGTGAAGAGTTATGAAAATAACAAAGTTCCAGAGGTTAAGACTTACCTCAGTTATTCCCTTAAGTTTTTCTTGCTGCTTGCCATTCCGTCTTTCTTCGGGCTTTCGATTCTCTCCAAATCTCTACTGGTGACACTGGCAACTTCAGAGTTTGCCGAGGCTTATATGGTCGTTTCAATCGTAGCATTAGCGACTCTCCTATTTTATTGTAGCAGTTTTAATACATATGTTCTAAATCTCTTTAAGGAAACAAAGAAGGTAGGCATAGTATTTGGGGCGTCAGCGTTGATAAATGTGGTATTGAATATAATTTTAGTCCCTTTAATGGGAATCGTAGGTGCCGCAGTCGCCACGCTGGTAACTTTTATGGTTCATCTGTTTGTGCTTAGCAAGCTCAGTTCTAAGAGGCTATCCTATGACATTGATTTTAAGTTCATCGGCAAGAGCATAGCTGCTTCTATTCTAATGGCTTTTGCAGTGTGGAAGTTGAATCCTTACGGAGCAGTTAATATCCTGGTTTCGATTGCAATTGCTGCCGCAATATATTTCGGGGTTTTAATTTTGCTGAGAGGATTTACCAGAGAGGAATTCAGGTTTTTCGAGGGATTCTTTAAGACCTAACCCACACCCGGTCTATTTCTTTTTGGTTTGCTTAAATCAAGTGGCTTTTTCCAGATAGTCGTTTGCCAAAAATAGCGACCATACGGCCCTGGTCCGAAGAAATCTGTTTGTTCCCAATTGGCAAGCAGCTCCTTACCGCGCAGATAATAAGGTCTATCTGAATTGTCCAGCATAAGAAAGCCTCCAGGGCGTATCTTAGTTACGGCACGGAGAATGCAAGAAGGCCTTGCCCTCCCGTCAATGAAGACCAGATCAAAACTTTCGTCTGGAAATGAGTCGATGCTTTTGGCATAGGCCTCGAAATTCATGTTTGCATACTCTCTAGAAGCAAAGCTCTCAGGATCTGCAAAGTTTGATGTACCGTCAAGACCGGGCTGCGGTTCCAAAAGTAAACAGTTACAGTTTGAGATGTTTTTCTCTTTGAGAGTCTCTGACACATGCCGATACCACGCATGA
>QYPU01000072.1 GCA_007280145.1 Dehalococcoidia bacterium
AAAAACCTTAGACTATCGACTGCTGACTCTTGACTATTTTCGTATGTAGTGCAGCCTTTTAAGGCTGCCTGGGGTGGCTAACGGGGCAAGGCTAAAGCCTCGCAATGACATTCCTCGCACTACATGTTTTTTGTTAATCCTGCGTTACTTTTAAGGGCCATCCCCCAAACGTGTCATTGCGAGGCACGGAGTGCCGTGGCAATCTCGGTGGGGCTTTGGGGGAATGCGCCACCCCTTGTCCACCGAGATTGCTTCGTCGCTGGCGCTCCTCGCAAAGACAGTAGGGGGTTATGCCGAGGTTGCTTCGCGGAGTTTACCCTGAGCCAGATTCTTCGCTGCGCTCAGAATGACACAAGGCGAAGGGCTCCCTCAGAACGACAGAGGACGAAGGGCTCGCAACGACAGTATGGTTTTGACGGGATTGTTTTGCCGCTTATGCTCCTCCCAATGACCAAGACACTACAGACTAAATTGATTTTTTCCTATCTTCACTCGCTTCTGATATAATAGTGATAATGGGAAAAGATATGAAACCGAAGTTGTGGCAAGGTAGTCTGTTTTACCTTTTGCTTCTGGTGGCAATAATAGCCCTGGTTTTCAGCTTTTTGCCGCTATCAAAAGGCCCTGAAGAGGTAGATTTCTATGCCTTTATCGACCAGGCCAAGCAAGGGCAAATCGATACTATTCAGCAGGATGGGAACATCCTCATCGGCCTTAAAAGCGATGAGAAGCTAATCAAGGCATCTTTCGTTGGCAGCACTAAGGAACTTATGGACACTCTCAAAGAGGCAGGAATAACACTCGGCGAGAGCGGGGTTAAATTTGATGTCAAGACTGGTGGCTTTGACTGGGGAGGAATATTAATCAGCTTTATTCCACTCGTCTTATTTGGTGCTTTGCTCTTTTTCCTCTTCCGCTCAGCCCGGGGAGCTAATACTCAAGCCTTCAATTTTGCCAAGAGCCGGGCGCGGCTATCAGCAAGCAATAAATCTACCATCACTTTTTCAGATGTCGCTGGGGTTGACGAAGCTAAGGGGGAACTTCAAGAGATAGTCGAGTTTCTTAAATCACCTCAAAAGTTCCTGACTTTAGGAGCCCGCATCCCACGGGGCGTGCTCCTGGTAGGGCCACCAGGTTGTGGAAAGACCTTAATGGCCAAGGCTGTTGCCGGAGAGGCCGATGCCCCCTTTTTCTCCATCAGCGGCAGTGAATTTGTAGAGATGTTTGTTGGTGTCGGCGCCTCCAGGGTCAGAGACCTCTTCGACCAGGCCAAGCGTAACACACCATGCATTGTCTTCGTCGACGAGATTGATGCCGTTGGCAGACATCGCGGCGCTGGCTTAGGTGGTGGCCATGATGAACGGGAGCAAACCTTAAACCAGATATTAGTAGAAATGGATGGTTTCGATAGCAGCACTAATGTTATTGTGCTTGCCGCTACCAATCGCCCTGATATCCTCGACCCGGCTTTATTGCGACCCGGTCGTTTTGACCGCCATGTTGTCATTGACCAGCCAGATATAAATGGTCGTAAGGCAATCCTCGAGATTCACGCTAAAGGCAAGCCTTTAGGTAAAGACAGCGATTTGGAGGTAATAGCTAAACAGACTCCTGGCTTCAGCGGCGCTGATTTAGCCAACTTAATCAATGAGGCTGCTATTCTGGCAGCCAGGCGTGGCCGCAAAGACATCGGCACGAAGGAGTTAGAAGATTCTATCGACCGCGTTATCGCCGGTCCGGAAAAGAAGGGGCGAAGAATAAGTCAGAAGGAAAAGGAAATCACTGCTTACCATGAATCTGGGCATGCGCTAGCTGCCAAAATGCTACCAAATGCCGACCCGGTACACAAAATCTCTATTGTGGCCCGGGGGATGATGGGAGGCTGGACACGCTTTCTACCCAAAGAAGACCGCCATCTGTGGACACGCTCCCAATTTAAAGATATGTTGGTGGTAAGCCTGGCCGGACGAGCCGCTGAAGAGATTGCCTTTAACGAGGTAACCACTGGAGCCCAAAACGACCTGGAACAAGCAACCAACACCGCCCGAAAGATGGTAACCGAATACGGAATGAGCGATAAATTGGGACCCCGTACCTTCGGCCGTCGAGAGGAGCTCGTTTTTCTCGGTCGTGAAATCCATGAGCAGCGAAATTATAGCGAGAAGATAGCTATGAAGATCGATGAAGAGGTTTACGCTCTTATTCAGCATGCCTATGACGCTGCCAAGGAAATACTGGTCGAGAACAAGGAGAGGCTAAAGCTTATCGCTGAACGCCTCATAGCCAAAGAGACTATCGAAGAAGCGGAATTTGAGTCATTACTCAAAGAACCACTGTCATCGCCTCAGCTAGAAGCAACGCCAGCCTCCTGATAAAGCAACATCTGCAAGCCAAATATTAAACTGCCGCCGAAGTTATATGATTGAGATTACCTCAGAGCCTCTTTCCCCCGAAGTCATAATTAACAAAGTCAGGAAAGACAACTGTGGCGCTATCATTACCTTCGTCGGCACAGTACGCGATACAACTCAAGGTAGGAAAGTCGCCTTTCTGGAGATTGAGGCCTGCGATGAAATGGCTGAATCAAAGCTCGGCGAGGTAGTCGCCGAAATTAACCAGAAATGGCAGCTTCAGGACATAGCCATTTGCCGCAGAATCGGCAAGCTAAAAGTTGGCGAGATCGCTCTGGTTATCGCTGTAGCCGCGCCCCATCGTCAAGAGGCTTTCCAGGCCTGCCAGTATGCTGTTGACAGGCTCAAACAGGGCGGAATCACAACATATAAAGAAATTTACGAAACTGACAAAGGGCCGGCAGAAGGCCGAACATGACAGCTATTTCTACTTCCTCCGCTGGATAATATAGACAGCCAAGTCAAGCAAAGCTTGACGAAAGCTATTATCAGGGAGCTTCTCCATAGCCCGGCAAGCCCGGGAAGAAAAATCCGAGGCGATAGCCAGACACTCATCGATAGCCGTTGAATTGCGAATCTCTTCCACAGCTAGTGCAACGCTTTCGGTATCTTTGTTCTCAATAACCCTCTTTATCAGGTTATCCCCAGGATGAGACTCAGCATAAAGTATCGATGGCAAAGTCACTATGCCTTCACTTAAATCAGAACCCACTGGTTTACCCACTTCGGCTTCTTCACCAACAAAATCCAGAACATCATCCACAATTTGAAAAGCCATACCAAAGTTGTAGCCATACTCCCTCACTGTCTCAATCACGTGTTCAGGAGACTGACTTAAAATAGCTCCTGCCTCAGCAGCCGTTGAGAAAAGACAAGCTGTCTTGGCACTAATCCATTTGTAATAGTGGTCACGAGCCTGTTTCAAATCAAAGATTTCGTCGGTCTGTTTCAACTCGCCACCAGAAATGACCATAAGAGCTTGAGAAAAAACCTTTATCGCCCTCAAATTCCCGGTGCTAGCTGCAAGGCTACCCGCCTTAGAAAAAAGGTAATCACCAAGGAGCAAGGCTCTGTTTTCTCCCCAGGCAAGGCTCACTGATGGCTTACCACGGCGAATTGCCGAGTTATCCACGATATCATCGTGAACCAGAGTAGCGGTATGGAGAAGTTCCACTGCCGTTGCCATCGGCACAAAGAGAGTAGGGTCATAGCGATAGAATTTTCCACAAAGCAAGGTAAGCGATGGCCGAATTCGTTTACCACCATTTTTTAAGACATACTCAAGCAATTTGGCGAGCAGGGGAAAGTCGACATCAGCTACCGCCTCTAAGCTTCGCTCAACCTTGTCTAAATCATCTTGAATAGGCTCATAAATATCATTAAGACTCATTTAGCTGCTCACATCCGAGACGGTCAGTTTCTTCAGCCACAATACTCTCATCCAGTTTATCAAACAATGGCTGCGGAGTCGGCAGTTTCTGTCCTGCCAGCGGCGGTTGCAGCCGCCAACCAACCGCCTCAATCTTGCCATCGAAGCCAAGAAGATTATGAAGTTTTTGAGAACTGAAAGGCAAAAATGGGGAAAGAACAGTTTTCAAAGCCGAAAGCACTGACAACGCTACATAAATAGCTGTAGCTGCAGCCTGGCTGTCCTGTTTAATCGTTTTCCATGGAGCTTTGTCATCGAGGTATCGGTTAGCTTCCTGAGCTAATGACATAGCTGTTTTAATCCCTTCTTTAAAATGGCAGCGATAAAGAAGTTTATCAACACTGCTCAATGTAGTCTGAGCCTTACGAAGAAGTTCTTGACTCTGGCTATCAAGCTCTCCAGGGTCTGGTACCACCCCTGCGAAATTACGGTTAGCAAAAGTAAGGACCCGGTGGACTAGATTTCCATAAGTAGCCACGAGCTCATCATTATTGCGGCGGAGGAATTCACGCCAGGAGAAATCAGTATCCCCAGTTTCTGGCATGTTTATAGATAAGAGATAACGCAGTGAGTCCGGGTTATACCGCTGCAAATAATCAGGAAGCCACACTGCCCAGTTTCGACTGGTGGAAAGCTGCTTGCCTTCGACAGTTAGAAACTCATTAGCAGGAACATCGTAGGGGATATTAAGGCCCCCGTAGCCCATTAACATTGCCGGCCAGATAAGCGCATGGAAAGGGATGTTGTCCTTGCCGATAAAGTAAAAGCTCTTGGATTCACCTTCCCAGAAAGGCTTCCAGGCTGCAGCATCCCCGCTCAATTTTGCCCACTCCTTGCTAGCCGAAAGGTAACCGATAACTGCCTCAAACCAAACATATATGCGTTTCCGTTCGAAGCCAGGCTGAGGCACATCTATCCCCCATTCGATATCACGAGTTATTGCCCGGTCCTTGAGTCCACTCTCCAGAATGCCTAAGCTGAAATTTGCCACATTCTGACGCCAGTGAGTCTGCGCTTTTATCCAGGATTTCAACCTATCTTCAAAGGCGCTAAGGCGAAGGAAGAAATGCTCGGAAACCTCAAAGCGAGGAGTATCAGAACAAAGACGGCAGTGAAGGTCAAGAAGATCATTAGGATTCAACGTCCTGCCACATTCATCACACTGGTCACCACGCGCCTCAGGGAAATGGCAATAGGGACAAGTACCTACAAGATAGCGGTCAGGTAAAAAACGCTGACATCGAGGGCAATAGGCTTGAAGCATAGTATCCTTATAAATATAGCCTTTCTCCAGGAGAGTAAGGAAGATATCATGAGTAACCTCGGTATGATTTGGCGTACTTGTAGTAGTAAATAAGTCCCAGGAAATACCCAGCTTCTGCCAGCAATCGAGAAACTCCTGATGATACCTGGACACTATCTCCTGGGGAGATTTACCCTCTTGCTCAGCACGCAAAGTAATCGGTGTCCCATGCTGGTCACTACCTGAAACCATTAATACCTTATCACCCTTAAGACGATGGTATCGAGCAAAAATATCTGCCGGCAGGTATGCCCCAGCAATATGCCCCAGATGAAGTGAACCATTAGCATAAGGCCAGGCGACTCCGATTAAAATATGCTCAGACAATAATCTGCCTCACAGCCAGAATTTTATTCTCCAAACCTATCATGAAGCTGACTCTGAGTGGGAAAAGGTGAGTATCTGCTCACCCTTTTCCTCCACATAAGTAGCGTAGCCTTTGCTCAAACAGCAGTCAATGCAGAAACGTATTTTTTCACCTTCTTCCTCCTCAAAGAGCAAATATCGTTCTTCATGCTCAATAAGGTGGTGACAACTATCACATTTCATTTCGCCTATAGCAATACAGCCACGATGCATTCTCAGCCTCCTTTAATCAATTTTAGCCAGGCCTGGTAAAGCTTCTTCTTTGACACACCACTGGCTTGAGATAACAAAGCTACTGCTTCTCTAGCACCAGTGCCTTGCCGATAAAGCTCGCATAGTTCTGTTTCAAGTTGCTCACTAATCTCAGGCTGCTCCATCATTTTGCCTTCAATAACCAGGGTAAATTCACCCCTCGGCTGAGCAAAATGCTCTATTGCCTGGCTCAATCTGCCTCTAAACACTTCCTCATGAACCTTGGTAAGCTCACGGCAAACCGCCAATTTCCTATCTCCAAAGATTTTCAAGGCATCTTCCAACGTTTTCGAAAGCCGGTGCGGAGCTTCAAAAACAACCATAGTCCGTGGCTCATCAGCCACAGACTGAAGAAGACGCTGTCTTTCTCCCTGGCGGCGAGGCAAAAAGCCAAGGTAAAGAAATTGATTAGCTGGTAATCCAGAAACTACTAAAGCTGTAACCGCCGCTGAGGCACCCGGAACAGGCACAACAGAAATACCATGCTCAATAGCTGCCACAATAAGTTCATAACCAGGGTCACTCAATCCCGGCATGCCCGCTTCCGAGACCAGTGCTACATCTTCTTCCTTCAGACAATCCAAAAGGTAACCAAGCTTGGCCCGCTTATTATGCTCGTGATAGCTAGTCAGCCGTGTTTTTATTTTGTAAGCATTCAGTAAACGGCGGGTAATACGTGTATCTTCAGCCGCAATCAATTTCACCTGTCTCAATACACGCAAAGCCCGTAAAGAGACATCTTCCAAGTTGCCAATCGGTGTAGCTACGACATAGAGAACAGGCACAATTTAATTGTATAATTATAGCCTACTATCGCAAGTAGGTCTAGTCAGCCAACTGGAATGTAAGAAGTTAAAAACAAAAATGCAAAAGTGGACGAGGCTAAAGCCTCGCACTACATGTTTATTTTTATTCCCCCAAATAATGTAGTGCAGCCTTTTAAGGCCGCCGGGGGGTTAACGGGCAGGGCTAAAGCTCTGCACTACAGTGCCTCGCACTACATGTTCACTTGAACCATTGAAATCCCAAGCACGAACTCCGAAATCCTAAACAATATCTAAATCCAAATCACCAAAAAGATGTTTGGAATTTTAGGCTTTGGTCATTCAAATTTGTTTAGGGTTTAGGTATTAGGATTTAGGATTTACCCCTTCTGTTGTGGCGTCATTGGAGCTGATGCTCCAATGTACCCAGGGTGGCGAGAGCCGACGCTGTGTTCTCTGTCAAGGAAACAGTGTCAGGTATACTTGTTTAGTACAAGCTCTGCTTGACTTCAACTTCCCACCTTTGCTATAGTCTGCATCAACCAGCCAGAAGAGGTTAATATGGCTATTCCTAAATTTAAAGACATGGAGCGAGCTTACGGCTTTGAGGAAGTCGCCCTTGTCCCCGGAGATACAACCATCAATCCTGACCAGGCGGATACAAACTTTACCCTCGGAAAGCTCACCTTCTCCATCCCTATTTTAGCTGCAGCGATGGATGGCATAGTTGACCCAAACTTTGCCATTCTGACAAGTAAATTAGGCGGACTGGCTGTCCTCAACCTGGATGGAATTCAAACAAGGTATGAAAAGCCCGACGAAGTTCTGGCCGAAATCGCTCAAGCTCCCGACGCCAAGGTCACCTCGCTGCTCCAGAAGATTTACTCCGAACCCATAAAGGAAAACCTTGTCGGTGAGCGCATTCAGACAATAAAACAGGCTGGGGCTACCTGTGCTGTTTCTCTAATCCCAGCTAATACCAAGCGACTAGCCCCGGTTATCACTGAGGCAGGGGCAGATATTTTAGTAGTCCAGTCCACAGTCACCACCGCTCGCCATATTTCTAAGAGCTACCGGGGCCTTATCTTCTCGGAACTGTGCCAAATGGTACCCATGCCGGTTATAGTTGGCAATTGCGTTACCTACAACGCTGCCTTAGAACTGATGAGAGCTGGCATCGATGGTATCCTGGTTGGTATTGGCCCTGGAGCTGCCTGTACGACCAGGGAGGTCCTTGGCGTTGGCGTCCCGCAAGTAACAGCCACTATGGATTGCGCCGCTGCCCGTGAAACCTACTTCAAAGAGACCGGCAAATATGTAGCAGTAATCACTGACGGTGGTATCCGCACCGGTAGCGATTTATGTAAAGCCTTCGCCTCAGGAGCTGATGCCGTAATGCTGGGGTCAATCCTGGCTCAAGCCAAAGAAGCCCCGGGAAAAGGCTACAACTGGGGCATGTCCCATCCACACCCGGCATTGCCTAGAGGTACACGAGTTAAAGTAGGCACGCGGGCTTCACTAAAACAACTCCTGTTCGGACCTACCTCAGTCACTGGTGGCACTGAAAATTTTGTCGGTGCCCTGCGCACCTCGATGGGTGTTTGTGGTGCCCTTACCATCAAGGATATGCACAAGGTCAAGATGGTAATAGCTCCAACCATAAAAACCGAAGGTAAATACTTTCAAGCAATGCAGGGCATGTCCTAAGTTAAAGACCATCTAGCTGAAAACCGAAAGGCAAAACCAGGCGCCGAAGCCAACCAAAACTAGCGCACAAACGCCGAAAACTTTCCTCTGAACTTTCTGTGTCCACAAATGCCTCGTTTTGAACACACTCATCGAAATAAATTGCTCCCAAACCAGGTCGCACGACCAGTGTACCACCGCGAAAAGAAGCAGCCCCCAAATCCCAAAATCAGCAGCATTGGCTATTAAAGCTACTCCAATAGTCGCCCACCATAAGAAAAAATAAGGGTTGCCTCCAGTCATTATGATTCCGGTAACGAAAGAGTTATATGGCAAATCGGCAGCTTCCCCCGGAGCCTTTCTAATGGCTCGCAACATCATCAGTCCCAGGAAAACCAACATTAAGCCGCCAGCCAGGCCAACAACCCTCTTAGTTTCTGGAGAAGTAAGGAAATGGGCGAAACCGAAGTAAACAAGTGCCATTAAAGGAAATTCGATAACCGCGTGCCCCAGAGCTATCAAGATACCGGCATTTTTATCCTGGTAGCCTTTAGCTATGGTGGCTGCGGTAAGAGGCCCCGGTAACATAACTCCAGAAAGAGATATACCCGCCGCCGAAAGTAGAAATAAACCAAGGTTTGCTGTCATACTCACCACGACAAGTCAAGACCGAGAACGACCGAGACTTCTATCTGACGGTCAGACACTCGCCAGTATGCTCTAAGGAGTTTATCTTTATCAGCCAAGAGATGGAAGCCGTGTTTTTGGTAGAATGCTATCGCCCAGTGAGCATCAGCCCATGTCCCCACCAGTAACCGTCGGGTTTCACTAAGTTTCCTGAGATAGTTGACCAACTGGCTGCCAATCCCCTGCCTCTGCCAGGCGGTCAGTACATAGGCATGCCTTATCAGAGTAACATCCCTGACTCGCTGAAAGCCCATGACTCCAACAAGCTGTTTTTCATCCTGCCAGCCAAAGAAAGACATCTTCTGCATCTCTCCGCTGAGCTCATCGATTGGCATATAAGGCTCATGATAACAATCCGGCGGAATAACTCCACGATAAGCCTTAGCTGCGTCATTGATGACAATATATATGCTTTCAATGTCCTGAAGCTGACATCGTCTGAGCATAACACAGTAAGCTGGCTAAATCTCCTCCTCTTCTTCTTCTTCCTCCTCCTCTTCTCCCCCCCCAGTTCCTGGCCCACTCCCGAGTTGAGGAAGCATTGCAACACCTTTGGCTCTCCGCCTAGCAGTCCGAGGTAAAGCACCGACCGTCTTTCTCAGCTCAACAAACGCCTCTGATGGGAGCCCCCAAGGCAGCACCACCCCTTTAACCCCAGCCTCATATAGGCTGCCAAGCTCGCTGCCGGTTACCGATGTACCCAAAGTTGCTAACAATGGCTTGTCCAGCAAGTCGGCAAAACGCTGGCAAATAAGCAAACGCTCAACGGTAAGAGAAGATTCTTCTCCAGCAACAAGCACACCACCAACCAGCAACGGCAGCTCATTGATAGCCCTGACCAGGCCATAGTCCAGCGAGGATTCTATTTTGAGAATCTTGCCTATCCCTTCCCCCTTTACTGCCTCCAGCGGTGTCTTTAAGCCAACAACTACAAAATCACAACCTGAATCAACAAGCTTGGTAATCTCCTCCTGGTTGGCACTTTCTAAGAACAACCCCAGAGGAATATCACCCATGGCTTTAACCAGGCGCCCAAAGCTCCTGACATCCAGACTTTCGCTGCTCAGAACGCCAGCATCGATACTGCCAGCTATGGCCTTAGCCTTCCCGATACTTGCCCCGGTTAAATCAGCAACAATTAGCACCGGAGGCTTTTCAGCTCCAGCAGCAGACTTTCGGAAGCCTATAGGCGGTGCTGGACTCTGGTAAACATGCTGTAACTTATCAATAAACTTGCTCATCCCAATTTAATCCCCTTAACCAATAGGATTTGGGCCATTGCCCGTCCGTAAATGCTATTGTATGGGAAACTAAGGGGAAATTCAACGCACTGTACTCGTTCATATGATCAGTGACACATTTGCTGACTATCGACTGTTTTCGCATGTAGTGCAGTCTTTTAAGGCTGCCTGGGCGGCTGATGGGTGTGGCACCAATTGTTATCCACCATGGCAAGGCTAAAGCCTTGCGCTACATGTTTATTATTTTGCTGATAGTGATACCGTGTGAGTGTCACCTATCTATCTGTGAACTAGGTCACTCAGTGCGACCCTAAAGAGCCGCTCTCAGGAAGTCCAGGCGAGGCTAAAGCCTCGCACTACATGTTATATCCTATGCAGGTTATTTGAATTGTGGCCTGGGTGATGATAATATGACCAGCATATTCAATAAGACCAAGCCTGAATAAACGTGATAAACTGACAAGTAGCACCATGGAGCAAACAACAAAGGCCGAAAAACAGGTAAAGATGCGAGTTGAAAACCTCACTCTCTCCTTTGGCGGTGTGAAAGCCCTCAAAGATGTCAGCCTTGACATAAGAGACAATGAGATTCTAGCTATTATCGGACCAAATGGCGCTGGTAAAACCTGCATCCTTAATTGCATAAACGGCTTCTATAAACCGCAAATTGGTGAAATACACTACGAAGGACAAACAATCAGTCGAGCCCGTCCAGATAAGATAGCTCAACTCGGTATAGCTAGAACCTTCCAGAACATCGAGCTATATACCGGCCTTAACACTCTAGATAATCTCATGGCTGCCAGACATGTCCTCATGAAGCAGACCACCCTCAGCACCGCTCTATACTTCGGCCGGGCTCACCAGGAAGAAATCAAACACCGTAAGGCAGTCGAGGACATTATCGATTTCCTGGAAATAGAGCCTATTAGAAAAAAGGTGGTTGGCTCTCTCCCTTACGGGATGCGAAAGAGAGTTGAATTGGGGAGAGCCCTGGCGATGGAACCGAAAGTTTTACTCCTCGATGAACCAATGGCAGGGATGAATCTGGAAGAGAAAGAGGACATTGCTCGGTTTATTATCGATATATTCGAGGGACAGGGGGCAACATATCCTGAAACGCCTATTCTAAGGGATGGAGTTAGTTGTATTGTCCTCGTCGAGCATGATATGGGGGTGGTTATGGATATAGCCGACAGGATTGCGGTTCTTGATTTCGGACGTAAGATTACTGAAGGCACCCCTGCCGAGATTAAAAACAACCCGCAGGTCATATCAGCTTATCTGGGGGAAGAAGCTTAGCAACACGCGCCTGCTTTCCAATATCACAGCCACCTCTTCCGTCTTTTATAGTGTTTTACTGAGCGATAGCTCTTCTTCGCACCTACGGCTGACAGCCCCATATAAAATTCCTTGACATCTTCGTTATTCCTGAGAAAATCAGCAGTACCGTCAAGGACAACCCGACCGTTCTCCATAACATAGCCGTAGTGAGCGATATTAAGAGCAACTCTAACGTTCTGTTCTACAAGCAAAACCGATGTTTCCTTCTCGGTGTTAAATCGCTTTATGATGTCGTATATCTCTTCGACCATCATCGGCGCCAGACCTAGTGAAGGCTCATCCAACATCATGAGCCTGGGGGCAGCCATCATTGCCCGGCCGATAACCAGCATCTGTTGCTCACCCCCCGAGAGGTAGCCAGCGATATTACGCCGAAGCTGTTTGAGTCGTGGGAAATAATTGTAAGCCATGCTCATGTCCTCACTAACAGCATAATGGTCTCTGCGGTTATAAGCACCAACCAGCAGGTTTTCCTCCGTGTTGAGATGCCCAAAGACTCTTCGCCCCTCTAATGCCTGAACAATGCCAAGCTTGCCTATCTCCACGGCAGTTTTCCTATCTATTCTTTCACCATCCCACTCAATACTACCGTCAGTTACTTCCCCTTCCTCAGTTCGGAGCAGACCAGATATTGCCTTGAGGGTAGTAGTTTTACCCGCTCCGTTAGCCCCAAGAAGAGCAACAACAGAGCAATCCTCCACGCCCATGGAAATACCATGCAGCACCTTCACTACATTAAGATAGACAACTTCGATGTTATTCAACTTAAGCATGCTAATTCTGGCCTCGACAGAGCCTCCGCCTGAGGCGGAGGCCCCATCTTTCAGCTATTTCTACTTACCAAACCATTCCAAATCTTCATACTTTACCAGCGGTGCTTCAATCCAGTCCGTTATGGCAGTGATGGCACCGTTCTTAACCTGGAAGACCTTAACCGACTTCGAACCCCGGCGGTCCTCTGGATTACTGAAGTCTACCGGGCCGTGGAGACCCTCCACATCGTAGCCTTTCACGTTACGGAAGCCATTCATCTCGGTAGCTCGCCACGACTCTACATCTCCTCTGGCCAGCACTTCGTAGTCGGTATGCTTTATCGCCTGCCGCAAAATCTCGGCATCGATTAGGGCTTCTGCCCATGAAATCATGTAGTCCGTATTACCTTCGTCTTCTGGATGATAGCGCTGGCAGTACTCTATCATCTTGGCCATACCAGACACATCATCTCCCCAGGCAACTGCTGGAATCACGCCGTAAACGCCTTCGGCAATGTCAGCCCCAGCCAGGTCAACCAAAGCCTTGGTAAAGCTGGCATGAGCACAACCGATTGCTACACCGGGATACATCCCCAGCTCGTAGGCATTCTTCAGGATGATAGCCGTGGGTGCCGGCGTACTGGAGATGAATATGACGTCAGGATTCTTACCCTTAATCCTGGTCAGGCTGTCGATTTCAGACATAGTAGTGGCGGCATGCTCTTCGGTAGCCACGATCTCAATCCCCAGAGCATCGGCTCCGGCCCTGGCTGCATCTCTGGCTCCGTAGCCAGTAGAGTTGTTGAGCAGGTGCAACGCCATTTTGGGCTTTCCTTCCCCTTGCCAGATATTCTCCATGTAGTATTTGGCAAATGCTGCCCAATCGTCACCATAATCGGGCATCTGGGCATAAATGTGCTTGGGCGGATGGGTGCAGGCAGGAGAGCTAAAGGATGCCAGTCCAGGAAATTCAGCTCTGTTAGCAATCTCCATTGAAGCCGTCATCATCGCAGATGCATTGGTGGTGAAGAACAGACATCCTTCATCCATCAGCTTCTTGACAATGGTGGCTGCCTTGGCAGCATCGTAGCTATTGTCATACCAATGTACATCGATAGGATATCCTTCCACACCACCCAACTCCTCATTGATGTATTTTATGCAGTCCAGCTTACCGTGCCCCATAGGGCTTCCTTTCTCCGCAGCTTTACCCGTCATACATATGCTTAAGCCCAACTTCAGAGCTTGCCCTTCCGCAGGTGGCTTGGTCGCACACGCACCCACAACTGGCAATATAGCTATTAATAATGCCAGAGCCACAACGCCAATAACCAATTTGTGCCTACTGTTCTTCATTTTTTATCCTCCTAATTTAGATTCTAACTCAGTTGCTTACCATTTGTTGATTACATTATGGACTCTCCTCCTTCTCTTTACGTTATATCTAAGCAGTATGAAAAAGGCCACAGCCTGTAAGCCGACTTGAACAATCCCCACCGGTGTGCCAGTCCCCGGGGCTCGAGTATCAGAAATAGAACAATCACCAGGCCGAACACCATCGGACCTACACCGGTGGCAAAGCCGGCCGGCAGGCCAGGAAAGGCATTTTCAAGAACCGGAGAAATATACATAATGCCCTGTTGCAGAAGCCGAATAAAGATGACGCCCAGGATAGGACCAAGGGTAGTGCCCAGGCCACCTATAACCACCATGCCCACATACAGTATAGAATCCGTGAGGGTAAAATTTTCAGCACTCAAAAAGCCAATCCAGTGAGCAAACAGTGAACCAGCTATTCCGGCAAGGAAACAACCAATAAAGAAAGCCAGAAGCTTGTAATGAAGGAGATTAACCCCCATCACCTCAGCAGCCAGGTCATTGTCTCTGATGGCGATGAAGGCCCTGCCCACTCTTCCCCTCGCCAGGTTCTTGGCAAACAATATGCAGACTGCCGTAATTACCATAATTAGATAAAACTGGCTAGCCTCGCCCTTGAACGAAATCCCACCAATCGAGGCATACGGCACACTAATACCAACAAAGCCTCCTGTCACCGACCAGTGGGTGATAATCCAGATGATGATGAACTGGGCAGCGATAGTGGTAATTGCCAGATAGAAACCCTTGACCCTCACCGAGGGAATGCCAAAGATAAGCCCTATGAATCCAGCAGTGAAGCCGGAGCAGATTAGCCCTGCCAGGAACGGGAACCCCAGCCTGTTGGTCAGAACAGCCGCGGTGTAGGCGCCCACAGCAATAAAACCAGCATGACCAATGGACAATTGCCCGCAGTATCCCATCAGGATATTCAATCCAGTGACAGCGATTATAGTTATGCCAATTAAATTAGCTACACCTAACCAGTAGTTGCCCAGGTACAGCGGGGCAGTAAAGACGATGACTAATAAGCCGATGAATAGTGCCCAGTGGGTCCTGGTTCGCAGGATAGCCATGTCTTTGGCATAGTCGTAATTACGGGTACCACAGGGTAAATCCATTCTGCTATATCCTTTCTATCCGGGTCTCGCCGAATAGCCCATACGGTTTAATAAACATAACGATTATGATAATGATGAAAGGTATAATATCCTTAATTCCTGGCCCGATTAGCGGAGTGAGATAGCCGCCGCCAAGGTTCTCGCACAGCCCTATTATTGGCCCAGCGACGATACAGCCGACGAAAGAATTCAGGCCGCCAAGTATCACTACTGAGAAGGATTTAAGTCCAGTCTCAACTAAACCGAAGGTAATACCACCAATACAGGAGATAAGAACTCCGCCAATGGCAGCCACCACACAGGCAAACATCCACGATGTGGAGAAAACGCTGGTTACTGGAATAGCACAGGCCTGAACGGCTAGCTGGTCATCAGCAGTTGCCCTCATAGCAACGCCCATCCTATGATACCTGAAGAATAGAGATAAAAGGCCAAATAGAGCCAAAGATATAACTGCAGCCCAAATATATTCCTGTGAAACTACCGCCGGGCCAATATGAACAGGTTCTACGGGAAAGATGCGGGGCAAGGCAGCTACGCTCATTGGCCAGATGAAACTCACCACGCCTTCAAGAAAGTAGGCCACTCCCAATGTTACCGTGATTAGAGACAGAATAGGCTGGGCGACCAGAGGACGCAAAGCGAATCTCTCAATTATCCAACCCAGTAACAGAGCAAAAAGGATAGTCAGCGGCAACCCGAGCCAGTAGGGTAAGCTGGCTTGAACCAGCATCCCATAGGTAAACCAGGAAGAGATTAACACCAACTGCCCCAGTGCCAGGTTAGCTACACTGCTGGACTTCCAGACCAGGGCAAAACCCAGAGCAATCAACGCATAGACCATTCCCACCGCCAGACCAGTAATCACATATTGAAGGAATTCGGCCATTTCTATACCTCCCTAGATACTCCTCACCTTGATAGCGGTGGTCACCACATCTTCTCTGCCGTCCCTGTAAGTTACCGACGCTGCCACAGCCACGCTTTCCACGCCGCTGTACATGACATTGATTAAATCTTTATACCGTGCTTCCATAAAGTCCCTTCTCAGTTTTCTAGTTCTGGTAAGTTCAGCTTCATCAGGGTCAAACTCCTTGTGCAGCAAGACAAACCTCTTAACTCTGGCTGCCTCCGGCAGATAGCCGTTTACCCGAATCAAATCCTGCTGCACTAAGTCAGCCACCTCTTTTTTCTGAGATAGGTCAACAAAAGTAGTATAGGGAATACCATTGCGTTCAGCCCATTTACCTACCATAGCAAAATCTATGTTTACTATAGCCGAGACAAATTCCCTATCCTTACCCCCGATGACCATAGCATCCTTTATATAGGGGCTAAACCTGAGTCTCCCCTCGATATACTGGGGGGCATACTTGGTGCCAGAAACCAGCTCCCCCATATGCTCCAGCCGGTCCATAAATATCAGATGTCCATCCCCATTGATGTGGACAGCATCACCAGTATGGCACCATCCATCTATTACGATAGCCGCTGTCTTCTCTGGGTCGTTGTAGTACTCACTAAAAATACAATCGCTTCTAACCAGGAGTTCCCCCTCATCAGTCAACCTGACCTCGGTGCCAAGTGCTGGCCTGCCCACACTTTGAAAGGCAATTTCACCCTTACTATGAGAGGAGATAAAGCCAGCCTCTGTGCTAGCATAGCTTTGCCTGAGTTCAATGCCTATGGCATGGATTAGCCGAAAAGTATCCAGGCTCAGCACGGAGCTGCCAGTAACAGCAAACCTGACTTTACTTAATCCTAACTTGTCTTTGAGCGGTCTGAACAAGAACGCATATGCTATGCCGTGAAGCAATTGCCAGAATAAATTCGGTGCTCCGCCCTCAAAACTTATGTCCGCAATTTTATAGCCTACCGGCACGAACAGGTTGTAGAAGAAGCGTTTTAGAGGATTGGCATCAATCATTTTTACCTGAATCTCACTGACCAGGCTCTCCCATTGACGAGGCCCATATATCACAAAGTCAGGGCCGACTTCCCTGGTATCCTCAGCAATGGTTTCTGGCTCCTCTGGAAAATTCAGCCTTGCCCTAGTAAGTAAATGAGGAATAGTAGCGAAAAAGCTATCACCCACCCACGCAGGTGGAAAGCTGGAGACTAAATCATCGTTCTCATTTAGCGGGTAGAGATTAACGAACTCCTGAGCAGTATTTATCAAGGCTCTGTGGGTAAGCACCGCTCCCTTAGGCAAACCAGTGGTCCCCGAGGTATAGTAAATGAAGGCAATGTCATCTCCCACACCCTTTTCCACATTCTGTTCAAACAGGTTAGGATGTGCCTCCTCATATCCTCTCCCCAACTCAACTACATCAGCAAAGCTGATAAGTATAGGGTCATCATAGTCTTTGAGGCCTTTGGGGTCCCAATAAATCACCTTCTTTAGTGAAGGTAATTCGTCCTTGATTTCGAGGAATTTATCAGTTTGCTCCTGGTCATTAACTACGGCAAAACTGGCACCCGAGTTAGCAGCAACGTACTTTACCTCGGAAGGGATAGAGTCAACAAAAATCCCGGTGGCAACACCCCCTGCCGCCTGAGCAGCGAATTCCCCCCAAAACCATTCAGGTTCATTGTCCCCTATGATACATACCACATCCCCCTGCTTAAAGCCGAGGCTTATCAGGCCCAGCGAGAAGTATTTTACTTTCTCATAGTAATCTTTCCAGCTATACCTCTGCCAGATACCACGGTCCTTTCTGCACACAGCCGTTCTGTGGCCCCATGTTTCGTAATTACTCTTAATAAGCTGGGGAATCGTATCTCTAGCTTTCATATACCATCTACCTCAATCTAGACTAGCTAACTCAAGTACTCTCTCCTGTAAAATGCGAATAAAAAAGCCTCCCTCCTGGGAGGCTTTCCGCTCTGGGTGTTCTATTACTGTTTTCTGTCCTAGGACAATGCCCTCCCAGGCCCGCGCATAGGCGTGCTAAACCCAAAAAAGAAGAAAAAGAAGCGATAAGCGCTGACCTGATTATGCATTTCAACCTTCACAAGCACGTATAATACCACAACCAGAAAATCATGTCAACTGGCAAATAGGCTATCTACTAATTTTTCTATAATTTTGTCACCATTCAGGTATTCTAAAAAGATATCACACTGTCGAGGAGATAGTGCCATTAAACAAAAGGGGGCTTAACGACAGTCTACACTTTTGGGATGGTTGTGCCGGTAGCCCTGGCTATGAGTTTCCCTTCTTGATTGGTTACTGTCATCTCTGAGATACAGACCCGCCTGCCGCTTTTCACTACCTTGCACTCTGCGGTGAGTTCATCATCTACAGCCGCACTGGCAATGAAATGAATGTTGAACTGGGAAGCCACGTTAGGAGTGATTACTGAATTTGAAGCATAGGCGAAGGCTTCATCAGCTACTGCCATAACGATGCCGCCGAAGGTCATCCCATTGAAGTTAATGTATTCAGGTCTCAACTTCATTGCTACCCTGGCATAGCCCGGAGATAACTCGAGCAACCGCATGTTCAGAAAGGAGGCAA
Source organism: Dehalococcoidia bacterium (assembly GCA_007280145.1). Lineage (GTDB taxonomy): Bacteria > Chloroflexota > Dehalococcoidia > GIF9 > UBA5629 > QYPU01. Next base: position 18,254 of record QYPU01000072.1, read on the forward strand.
TTGGCTCCCCTTCCGCTCTTGTCTTCAACTCCGCCAGGTTATCAGGCGCACTACCTTCTTTTGCTGACATCTTACTTGGTATTCCCCCCTATCGAGCTTGCTTTTGGCCACCAGATTCTAGCACAGGCTAAATTTTTGGGCAGCTTTTTTGAAACCAGCTAAGCTCCCTTCCAGTGTCCTGTCATCAACACAGTATGAGACACGAAAATAACCTGGTGAGCCGAAGCCCCTGCCAGGCACAGTCAACACATTCCATTGTCGCAGTTCTTCCACAAAAGCAACATCATCTTCCAATGGTGATTTTGGGAACATGTAAAAGGCTCCCTGGGGCTTTACTAATGAATAGCCCATCTCAACAAGATGGCTATACAGAAAATCTCGCTTCTTTTGATACTCGGCTACCGAGACGGTCACGTCCTGCAATTTGCACACTGCGCGCTGCATTAGAGCTGGCGCATTCACATACCCCAGTGTCCGGGTGCAAAAGATGAAGCCACTTATTAGCTCCTCATGCTGGCTACACTCAGGATGCACAGCAATATAGCCAATGCGCTCACCGGGCAGCGCCAAATCCTTGGAGTGCGAAGCTACGACGATACTATGGAGATGATAGTGAAAAACCGGTGGATATTTCAATCCATCGTATATGATTTTGCGATATGCCTCATCACTGATGAGGAAAATCTGCGTTCCATATTGAGCCTCTTTCCTGCGGAGCAAATCCCCTAGCTGATGTACCAGCTCCTCACCATAGACAACGCCGGTTGGGTTATTGGGAGAATTTATAATTACGCACCTGGTTTTAGCTGTAATAGCAGCTTCGAGAGCATCAAGCTTCGGTATAAACCGCTCGTCTGTAGGTAAGACCCTGGTAATCCCGCCGTGATTGTCTATATAGTTGCCGAATTCCATAAAATAAGGGGCAAATACAATGACCTCGTCCCCGGGATTGAGTATTGTCTTCAGTACCACATTCAACGCTCCCGCAGCGCCGCAGGACATGACGATATCGTTCACACTGAACTTGATGCCAGTCTCCAGCGAGAGTTGTGCCGCCACGGCAGCCCTTGTTTCCGAATAACCAGCGTTCTCCATGTATCTATGCATCCCCGGCAAGGGGTCTGCCGCCAGCCTCTTTAATTCCTTGACAAACTCAGGCGGCGGTTCCATCACGGGGTTGCCT
>QYPU01000079.1 GCA_007280145.1 Dehalococcoidia bacterium
GGATACAGTTTCTCCGCCTGCGCCACCGCCTCCAAACCATCTCTAGCCTGCCCCACCACCTCGATATCAGCTTGTGCCTCAAGGATGCTTATCAAACCCTCCCTCACCACCTCATTATCATCAACTATCAGTATTTTTATCTTCTCCATTTTGCCTCCTGTGGTATCAAGACTCGCTTCTCCCTTTTAAGTTTACACTCCTAGCTTGGTTACACAATCAGGAAAGTGGCTAGTTTTAAGAAAGAAAAAGGTTGACTTTAGAGCCAACCCTCTCTCCGATGCGAGGTCATACTTTAGTATGACTAGAGGCGAATAATGCCTTTCCTAAGAGCTTGAGTCACAGCTTCAGTGCGGTCGTTCACATCCAGTTTTTGAAAAATGCTAGTGATATGTGTTTTCACTGTACTCTGAGTAATGGAAAGCTGGACAGCAATCTCCTTGTTAGCAGCACCTTTAGCCACAAGTCGCAGCACTTCTAACTCTCGCTCAGAAAGCCCCTCACCAGACGGGGCGCGGCGAGATAGCTCGGCCAAGCGGTCAAGCACCTTTGATGCCACTGCCGGCTGAATGAGCGACTCGCCACGATGAACAACTCTTATTGCCTCGAATAACTCCTCTCTAGGGGCATCTTTAAGCAGATATGCTCGAGCCCCAGCTTCGATGCCACGGAAGATATACTCGTCATCGCTATAGGTAGTGAGGATTATGAATTTAGTATCTGGCTTCACAGACTTTATCTGCTCCATAGCCTCGACCCCATCAAGCTCAGGCATTCGGAGGTCCATAAGCACTATGTCTGGACTAAGCTTTTTAGCTTTGTTTACAGCTTCCACCCCATCCTTAGCCTCCCCAACTACCTCAAACTCATGCTCCCTACTTAGCATAGCAAATAGTCCCGCTCTAACTACCGGATGGTCATCAGCAATCAGAATCTTTATAGCCTCCATATCGGCACCTCCTATTTGGTAGGAATAACTGTATGCACCAGCGTTCCCTTCCCTTTCTTACTCTGCACCTCAAATGTCCCACCTAAGCCACGGGCACGTTCTCGCATACCTATTAATCCAAAGGCACCCCGTTTCTTACTAACTCTGTCCGTCGTATCTGGTTTAAAGCCAACACCATTGTCACTGATGCTCATCTCTACTGCTGATTCATTGAAAGTCAAGTTTACTTCCACATCACTAGCTTTTGCATGTTTTCTCACATTGGCAAGAGACTCCTGGCAGATACGCAGAAGACCAGTTTCTACTTCAGGTAGCAAGTCACGCCTGTCACCTGACACAGTAAAACGAACATTTATACCAGTCTCCTTATTGAATCTATCTACTTCTTGTCCAAGAGCCTCAGCTAAAGGAAGTTGCTCTAAAGCCTGAGGGCGGAGATTCCACACCGAGCGCCGGGCTTCAGCCAGGCTTTTCCGAGCCAAGTTTTGAGCTTGACTCAAATGTCGCTCTAATTCTGAGGGCCTCTCACTTAGCGCCTGGTCTGCCGCTTCGAGTTGCAGGATAATACCGGTAAATCCCTGAGCTAATGTATCATGGATTTCTCTTGCCATGCGGTTCCGCTCATCCATCACTGCCAGCTGACGGGTCTCTTCATAAAGCCGGGCATTCTCAAGAGCCACAGCCAGTTGGTCGGCCAGCGTCTGGGCAGTGAACAGGTCAGCCTCGCCAAAAGCATCGACTTCAGCACTCTCAATATCCAGAACTCCGAGAACCTTCTCTCCCATCTTAACAGCAACAGCAAGTTCGGACTTGGTACTGCTTAATGCCTCGACAGCACGATACTTGGGCTCCTTGCCTACATCGTTTGCCAGCAGCGGCTCACCTGTTTGAGCTACCCAACCCACTATACTATCCTCATCTATCTCCAGTGGGACGCCTACCGGTATAAGTCCCTCCTGTCCACTCAAACACAATGCTTTGAGAGTAACTTTACCTGATTCAGGTTCAAAAAGAAAGATGTTGACACTGTGGTAGTGAAAAGTTTGGCGAAGTAGATTACTTACATATGGCAACAGCTCATTGAGGTTTACGATAGAGCTGATCTTACGGCTGACCTCATTTAAGGTACGCAGTTGCTCCGCCCGCTGCCGCTCCCGCTTGGTGCGCTCCTCAACCTTTTGTTCCAGATTAGTATAAGACTCCTTTAAGGTACTGGCCATAGTGTTGAACTGCTCAGCCAGTTGCTGGATTTCATCACCAGTGTTCATCTCAATGCTATAGTCAAGTTTGCCTTTTCCTATGACCTCAGCACCTTTAGTCAGTTCCAGAATTGGTCCGGTGATTGTTCTTGCCAGAAGAAATCCCAGCCCAGACACGACAACAACCATAGCCAAAATAACGACAATGAAAGTCAACTGAGCTTTATCCATTTGCTCATCTATATATTCACTGGTAGCCAAAACAGCAGAAGCTATCTTGCTTTTTGTTCCTTCGGCAGGTGCTGAGAATTCATCAATATAAGTAGTGGCAGCTACCACAAGCTCTGTCCCTTCTACAGGAACACAATACATATATTTCGCCCGGATATTCCCCTCCTCGTCTTCCCAGTCGTAATAACCTGAAGCTTCTCCAACCACGCTCCTTTCTAGAATGGACCAATAGTGGGCAGGTTCACCGGCTACCCTATGCAAGTTAGCACCCACCAGGTTAGGATTCGCACTGAAATAGACTGTGTAGGACTTGTCGTACACCATGGTATACCCAGTTCGGCCTACGCGTTGAATTGCAATCACTCTTAGCTCCTCATTCCCCTTGCATTCAGAAACCTCCAGGTCTGGATGACGCTCAAAAAAGAGCTCTATCTCCTTGGCAACGTCGACTGCCTTTTGCTGCAGTAATCTCCTGCCCAAGTCTTCCAACGCAGCAATGCTCGTATTCACAACCGTCTCTCCCATGCTAATGCTATTCTGCTTGACAATATAGCCCATCTCACCCATACTGCGGACTGCAACAAAGCTGATAACCCCGAGTGAAGTAAGAGATAAAGCCAAAAAGAAGACAAGGATTTTTTCCCTTATACCAAACTTTACTTTCACCTTTTCACCCCCAGTTTCTATTATCCTTGCTCATACTTCCCGTATCAACTTTTCCCCATATTCAATCAGGACTTTCTGGCGCTCATCAGGTACTTTTTTCATCTCCAGGTAAATCCTCAACGCTTCAACTGGTGTTACTTCCCCACTCACCCAATCGCCCAACCTGAGGCGCGTCTCTTGCCTGACCTCCTTGGCAACAGTAACATCATGAGCTTCCTTGAGAGCTTTGTAAATCTCAGCATCCCGAAGTGAAACTTCCCCAGTCCCGGGCAAGGAGAGCTGAACTCTAACTATAGCTTCTTTGATTTCAGTCTGGCGCTGAACAATAGCTTTCAAAGTAGTAGCTGTAGGGTCAGAGTCCTCGGCATCAATATCGACTTTAATGGTCACAAAGTGACGAGCATTAACCTTGTGGAATTCATAAGTCACACGCCTCTTCCCACCCTCGGGTTCAATATCAACCACATAGAAACCTTTATCTTCATCTTCGTCACCAAAGTCGAGACGTTCCAGGCTGCCAGCATAGATTACAGGTGGGCTTTGAAATAACACTTGCTTTCTGTGAATATGCCCTAAAGCCACATAATCAAAAACAGGTTGGGCAATATTGCTCAGAAGCAAAAGGGGGTCTCTACCTACTACCATGCTCCTTTCCGACCCTGATTTGGCCGTTGACACAGATACATGTGCAGCCAGCAGCGCTGGCAAGGTTGGGTCAAGGTCAGAAATAACATCCAATAGTCTGCGAGTCATTATCTCCTGGAGCCGGTCATTTACCTGGTCTATAGTGAGATTTTTGGTCTCATCCCGGCTTAATAATGGGCTTCGCCTCAGCCAGGGCAAAGCCACCACTTGAACATAGCCCTGTTTGGTTGGAATACGATAGATATCAGGGCGATTGCCAACATAAATATAGCTAACAGCTAAGGTATCAAAAATTTCTACGGCAGTAGCTCGGCCTATGGTACTGGGCAAGTCATGATTGCCCACCAGAAGGAAAACCGGAATTTCCCCCTCAGACAGCCGCCTGAGGCGTTTAGCAAACTCCCGTTGCTGAGTTTGGGAAGGGTCACGGTTTTTATAGGCATCGCCACAGAAGAGAACCAGGTCTACCTTATTAACTATAGCGTATTCCACCACCTCGTCCAAAGCCTTAAGGACGTCAAGCAACCTTGTCGACAGTCCTGTAGCTGGGTCAACACTGCCATAAGTCTCCACACCCAGGTGAAGGTCAGCAAAATGGAGAATCTTCATTCTTCCAAGGCGTCAGCTGCTTTCGCTGCCCATAGAGGCTGAGTGGCAAAAGTCTCACCGCTCAGCTTAGCTTGTAGGGTCCTCACCAGCTCTTTTATCGGCAGCCTGATCTGCGCCATACTATCGCGTTCCCGAATAGTAACTTGATTGTCCTCCAGCGATTGAAAATCAATGGTGACACAGAAAGGGGTGCCGATTTCATCTTGGCGACGGTAACGCCGGCCTATGCTCTGAGCATCATCATACTGCGTCATAAAATGACGACGAAGCTCAGTATAAACCTGCCTGGCTAGCGGCACCAGCTTCTCATTTCTGCTTAAAGGCAGAATAGCCACTTTAATAGGAGCTAACTCAGGGTGAAAATGAAAAACTACCCTGGTTTCCCCTTCAGCTAGCTCTTCATCATAGGCATCTATGAGGAAAGCCAGCGCCGAGCGGTCAACACCAGCCGAAGGCTCGATAACATAAGGGGTATAGTGCTCATTGCTCTGCTCATCGAAGTAAGTCAAGTTTTTGCCACTATGCTTGGTATGCTGCACAAGGTCAAAATCGCCCCGGTTGGCAATCCCCTCCAGTTCTGCCCAACCCATAGGGAAAAGATACTCAACATCGTAACAGCCTTTAGCGTAATGCGCCAGTTCGTCCTTGGTATGCTGGCGGAGGCGCAGATTCTCCTGCTTAATGCCCAGGTTTATATACCAATTAAAGCGCTCCTTCACCCAGTAATTGAACCACTCCTCATCAGTCCCCGGCTTGACAAAATACTCAATCTCCATCTGTTCAAACTCTCTAGTCCTAAAGATGAAGTTACCCGTAGTGATTTCGTTGCGAAAGGCTTTGCCTGTCTGGGCAATGCCAAGAGGCAGCCTTTTCCTTGAAGTAGCCAGTACATTGTCAAAGTTAACAAACATACCTTGCGCAGTCTCCGGGCGCAGATAAACAACATCGGCATCATCCTCTACAGGACCCATAAAAGTCTTAAACATCAAGTTAAACGGCTTCGATTCAGTCAGCTCACCACCACAATCAGGGCAGCTATTGCCATTCAAATCGGTAGCTCGCCACCTCAGGTGACAAACTTTGCACTCTACTAACGGGTCAGAAAAGCCCCCCACATGACCGCTAGCCACCCAGACTTGGGGGTGCATCATTATGCTTGTATCTATGCCTACCACATCATCTCGCTCCTGGACAACTGCGCGCCACCAGGCATTCTTGACATTTCGCTTCAGCTCCACCCCCAGCGGTCCGTAGTCCCAGCAACTTTCAAGGCCGCCATAGATTTCGCTGCTGGGGAAGATAAAACCTCGCCGCTTGCACAGCGAGACGATTTTCTCCATATCTACCTTGCTCGTTTCCTTAGACAAATTTCAACCTCCTGTAAAGCTCCCTCAAGCTTATCAACTTTAGCTATGAGTGTCAAAAGGCATCTAGCCAACCATGCTAGAGCCAAATCATACAGAAGCCAGATCTTGCCTTTTCGATTTGCCCAAATGTGACAGCAAATGTTAGAATCAAATCACAGCGGAATTAAAAAGCCTGCACAAGGCAACCAATGCTTTCAATTACCACTTAACTGGTGACTAATGAAAATAAATACCAAGTCCACAATACCAACTCTACTGTGTCTAGTTTTACTAACCTTGGCAGTCTCTGGCTGTAGCCCTCAGCCCGCTACCCCAGCAACACCCCCACCACTGCCAATAGAATCACCTCCTCCAGACGCTACGCCACCAGAGACAGTAATTACCGCCACCCCGAGTGAAACCATCGACTATAACGAAGTGCCCTTCGAATGGACGGGCAGTGATAATACAACACCAACCACCAGTCTAACCTACTCATGCTACTTGGAAGGCTACGATTCCGACTATTCTCCCTTTACCTCAGATACCGCTAAGACTTACTACGACCTGCCTGATGGCTCATATATATTTTATGTCAAGTCACAGGACGAAGCTAGCAATGTCGACCCGACCCCAGCGACCAGCGAGTTTATTATAGCCACTGCCCTACCAGAGGAGGAAGAGGAAGATGGGGCTGCAATCCCTGGTGACAGCCGTTTGCTCATAGTGCCAAATAGCGAGGTTAGCCGCATTGCGGTTGCTTACGACGATACCGTTTATGCCCTCGATTCTCCCAATGCCCAGCTCTATAAGTCAGACCACGGTGGCTATGGATGGGCTAATATATCAAGAGGCATCGCTGGAGCAGCGACCTGGGACGAGCTGGCCGTAGCCCCTGATAATCCTGACGTCGTCGCTGTAGCCACCAATGCCGGCACTGAAGTCTACCTATCTATTGACGGTGGCACCAGCTTCTACGCCACTAACCTGGTCAGCAAGCTAGGTGCTGGTGAGCAAGTCAAATGTCTTGCCATCTCACCCTGCTATGGCAGCTCTTCTCGAGAACTGGCTGTCGGCACCGCCACTGGCAATGGTAATGGCAAAGTTTGGGTAAACATAATCGACCATTTCCCCAGCGGCTGGCAGGATATGAGCACCGGCGCCGCAGGCTGGTTACCCACACCAGCAATATCGGGCGCTGACGTTTTCGCTATCGAGTATTCGCCTGGATTTACCAGCGATGGAACTCTCCTGGCTATAGTCGCCACTGGTCCTGCTCCAGATACTAACGACACTTACCTCTATATCGGCATAAGAGACCTCGGTTCAAACAACACAACCTGGAACACTTCCTCAGGTTACCCGGTGGAAATCTGCCAGTCAGGTCAAGATACACCGGGAACACCGCTTACTTATGCCGACTTAGCCCTGCCTTCAGGCTACTCAGGAGCCGTCCCTTCAAGACAGCATGCCTATGCTTGCTGGACAGATAATCCACCGGGAGCAGCCACCGCCGGCAATACTAATGACGACGTTTATCGCATAGATAACACCATTTGCTATCGGCTTCAAGTTCGCCCCGACATCATTTGTAGTCTCGCCCACTATGGCACTTACAGCCGGGGGAAGCTGCTGGCTGGAGCTATGATGTCCACTTCAGCAACGGCCTCCTTTGCTGTTCAGACCTACTTCACAGCCAATCCGTTTTCACAATGCCCCACCTGGCAAAGCAGCCAGAAACCACCCACCGGCCCCAGACTGGCAAGAGTAGCCTGGTCGCCCAACGGTATAGCCACCTACTGCGGCACCAGCGGCATCCAGAGCGCCTTTTCAATAAGCACCAACGACGGCTTTACCTGGAACCAGATAGGGCTAATTGATTAATTTAGCTTGACACATACGGTCAGCTTCTTCGATAATGTGAATCCGACATGATTAAGGTAATCTGCTTCGATTTCTTTAACACCCTGGCTTACTTCTATCCATCGCGCGAAGAAACGTATTCAAATATCTGCCGTGACCTCGGCATAAACGTAACACCAGAAGCTATCGGTGAATCCCTGCCCGAGGCTGATGCCTACTGGCGTGCAGAAAACTATAAGTCTCGGATAAGTGACAGAGGGCAGAAGGAGAAATTCGCCGTTTATACCGAATATGTGGTAAGGATATTAAAGGGTGCTGGCGTGGAGGTAACCGGCGATGTGGGACTTCAAATACTGGCAAAGGCCCAACAGGTAGGTTTCGAATTTAAGCTTTACGAGGATTCTTTGCCCACTTTAGAGGTCTTGAAAAAACGCAACTTTAAACTCGGACTACTATCCAACGTCGGCCAAGACATAGATTCGGACTGCGAAAAACTGGGACTGGAATCATTCCTTGATTTCAAGGTAACTTCCTTTGAAGTGGGCTTCGACAAACCTCACCCGGAAATATTCCTCGCAGCGCTCAAGAAGGCTGCGGTCGCTCCTGAAGAAATTCTATATGTAGGGGACCAGTATGACCAGGACATTCTCGGGGCCAGGAACGTCGGAATCAAGGCCATATTGATTAAACGCAATAGCTCGCCCACCAGCACTTATGATTGCCCTGTAATCAGCAGCTTGCCCCAACTTGCAGGATATCTCCCGAGTTAATGGTTACCACAAGGCAAAAACATGAAAATTTTTCAATCACAGCTCAAATGCCTTCTATAAGCCCCTGAGAAACTCAGGGCGAAGCAATGCCGGGTCTCCCTTTGCTAAAATAGCCTCCAACTCTCTCAGCATCCTCGATTTGTCTTGAGGCAGTTTTCCGCGGACTGAATAGTAATTTGAGGCATGCATTGAGCTGAAGAAACAGTCCGTAAAATCGGCGTTCTCGACAATCATCTTCAGTTCTTTTAGAGAATCTAACGGGGTGATAAGAGAGAAATTGCCCTGCTCCCACTGCTCGTATAAGGGCGTCCCGGGAACCAGAGTCAAGGTTAGGGCTCCAGCATACTCCGGGTCAATCTCAGTCAGCACCTTCGCCGCTTCCAGTGCATGCCTGCCGCTTCCCTCAACACCCCCAAGTCCCAAAATTACGGTTACCGAAAGAATAATCCCCGCCTGCTTGGCCTTCCTTCCAGCTTCAACCAACTGGGCATGATTAACTCCCTTACCCACCTTCTGGAGTACCTCGTCATCACCACTTTCAACCCCCATATAGGCAATACCTAACTTAAGTTCCCGTAAAGTCCTGAGCTCATCCAGGCTCTTTCGCAGGACATCTTGAGGAGTAGCATAGATACCAATCCTTTCCAGACAAGGAAATTTCTCATTGAGATACTCAATAACCTCTTTTAATTTGGGGAAGGGGTAAACCAGAGCATCGCCGTCCTGAAGAAACACTCTCCTCTGCTCCCAGCTTTGCAGCACAGCATATACAATATCCGGAACGGTTGGGAGGTGGATGCCATGTTGAACATACAAAACCATGGCATCAATTTCTTTCTTGATATCATCAACTTCCCTCATCCTGAGCTTCGAGCCGTAGTAACCACAGAAAGTGCAGGTATTATTGGAACAGCCGCTGGTTAAGGGCAGAAAATAGCTTGCGTGTTCACTTGGAGGACGGATAATTCCAGGTCTCTCAAACTCCATATTTAAACTCCCACTGGCACTACCTGAGCATGGCCACGTAGCTGTTCAGAGGCACTTTGAGCGAATCAGCCACTGGCTGACACTTTGCCATAAGGCAGTAGAAAATCCTTCCCTCTGCTGGCAGCTCGGAGAGAGATTCATAGTATCCCATACCCTTGGCAAATATAAGGTCTGAAATGGCAAACTCATGCTTGAACTGAGCCGAAGCCACGGAGAAATCTATTCCCGGGGTAGCTGTCCCCGTGTCTATTATCTCACCGAGGTCAGCTTCAAGTCCAGCTCGCCTGACATCTTCCAGCGTAACATCATTCTGGACCGGCGAGTCCTTAACCACGTAGGCAACCGAGGCAAACCGTCTCATCCATCTGATGAGAGGCAAATCGAAAAACACCTCACCAGCATTATCCGCCAGATACAGAACCCGGCTGGCATCCTCAAGCTTAGCTTCAAACTGCTTTGAGTCGTCAATTGCGAAGACTACCTGTCTTCTCATATCCCTCTTGATGACATCCAGGGGCCTGAAGAAATCTATGGTGTTTCCCAGGGCTGCAAGCCTGAGGCAATCTCCGAAATCACTCTCATGCTCAAGCCTTGCCTCACCAGACAATTCCCTGGCAACAGCAATCTCTTTATCCTTCATTTCCCGGTAAGGGTCAGAATTTTGAGTTATGTCCTTCACCAAATCATGGATTTGGGTAGCAATAACAATGGATACCCTGTCATACGAAAAGTTGTCATTAATGACCTTCAGGCTCTCCTCAATTGCTCTGGCTTTAATGTGCTCATCGTTGGTCGCCAGCCCGGCAGCCTGATAAGCCAGCCTTTGCAGACACCCATAACATTCCTTCGTAAGTTTCATACTTCTTCCTCAAGTCCTCATATTACACAGGCTACACCATCTGTAGACACTGGGGTCTCAAAACAACACACTCTTAAAGTACACAGAAAAGATTGGCCACCTGGTATCTCATGTTTTCTTTTCAAGTATGAACATTCCCGTCTGCCCTATTCTGAGATTAGTCTAAATTAAGTTCCTCTTTTCCAGAACCCAGAGTATGCCCGGGACTCTGAGGTCTAGCTTCGTATCACCAGAAAGATTTAGCAAAAAATCATCCAGTTTTTGAATTGGAACCTTCAGGACTTCAATTTCTTCGGAGGCATCTCCATTTTGCTTCCCTACAAATTCAACTTCCGGAGCGAAAAAGTGGCTTGCTATGGTGGGAGTTAAATCCGGAGATACTGGCACCGATATAATAGGGATAAGTTTTTTAGCCGTGTAACCGGTTTCCTCCAGTAGTTCTCTCCTGGCTGCCTCCTCTGCGCTTTCTTCTGCTATATCAGTAAGCCCTGCGGGAAACTGGATGATAAAAGATTCCAGCGAAGCTCTCCAATTCCTTTCCATGATTAGCTCTTTCTCCCTTGTTAAACCAACAATTACCACAGCTCCTTTGCCATGGATGTTTACCCTTTCTATCGTTTCCCATGTCACTCTTTTCCCCGTGCTTGTTTCAGCATCCTTACTCACAAACCTCAAATACTTCCCTTCAAACACAACTTTTCTATTTATAACTTTCATTTTAATCACTCCCTGCTAAATAGCGAGCAAGCTGGATTTCCAGCCCTCTCTATATTTTGGGCTTACTGGAAATGCTCATAGGCCGTGGATATTATAGCTGAAACTGGGTGGAAGATGCTGGCGTTTCGCTGGCAGGAAGCAGCTATAGCGTCATCGCCGGGCATATAGCCCTGTCTTTTGAGGTATCTATTATTCCCGGAGATGACATGTACTGAGGACATTGGTCGAGAATTATTGTGGGTTGGCTAATCCGATAAAGGGTAGACGCAACAAATGAAATAGTAATATTATACAGGCAAAAATAGAGAGGCTTCTGACCCGAAAGGAGTGTTAATTTGAAGGAAGACAGCTTGAATAAGGTTGCAATCATCGGTGCTGGGCTGATGGGATTTGGCATTGGCGTTGACTTCGCACGGGCGGGATATGATGTAGCACTGTGGAACACTTCTCCGACTACCAGCCAACAGGCGATGACCCGCGCCAGAAAAGCCTTCGACCGAATGGTAGAAGCAGAGTTTATAACACGTGAGGAGGCTGAGGGTGCTTATGCCCATCTGCAGCCGACAACTGATATGACTGAAGCTGCAAGAGGAGCCGACTATGTCGTCGAGTCTGTGCTGGAGCAGTTACCTCTCAAGCAGGACGTCTTCCGCCGACTCGATGTTATCTGCCCTCCGCCAGCCATACTGGCCACTAACACATCAGGACTTAGTCCAACAGCTATCGCTGCTGCCACCACTCATCCCGAACGTGTGGTGGTCACACATTACTTTCAGCCACCTCATCTTATACCACTGGTCGAGATAGTGGGAGGTGAAAAGACCTCCAGTCAAACCATCGAAACCGCATTTCAGGTATTGACCAGGATGCGAAAAAAACCAGTTAAACTTTTAAAAGAAACACCCGGCTTTGCTGGCAACGCTATTCAGAATGGAATCGGCATGATGGCAATCGGGCTTGTGGAGAAAGGTATATGCACCCCCGAGATGGTTGATACTATCATAACCATGGGCTTTGGTCGGCGGATGCGAATGACAGGCTACTTTGACCGAATGGACCTGATAGGTCTCGACCTGGTGGCAGATATTGTTACCGCGCAGGGGCTGACACCTCCGCGACTTATAGCGGAGCATGTAGAACGTTCCGAGCTTGGAGCCAAGACAGGCAAAGGATTCTACAAGTGGACTCCCGAGTCTGCCGAAGCTTTCAATTACCGCCAGGAAATGGAGCTAATCCGCTTGCTAAAGCAGGACTATGAAAAGGGAATCCTGTAGCATTTATACCTCACGGCTTTGGCTTATAAAGAGGGACACGCCAATTTTTCATGTTCAAACTGGGACATGGGTAACACTTTCATCTGCCCACAGGTGACCATTCACCTTGCACAATACATGAGCATCAGTGATTAAAAGTCGTCACTTTGTATTTTCGTTTTTGACTTTTGCATTACTGCAATTCTAGTGTCAATATATGCCACCTGAACAATATAGCCTTACTGGAATTAGCTTTTTATGCCAGCTGCTATCTCAGCCCACTTTTTGTATTCCTGGATGTCAGGTTGTGCCTCAGCGAGAACTGTCATCCTCTGCGCTTGGAGAGAACCCTCGGCATGAACTGCCACTATCTCATTCTCATAAGTTAGCATTCTTCTCATCAGGTTCAACATTCTTAATCTATTTTCTGTGGGAATCCCTGCTTTGCCACCCAGATATTTATCGATATCAGCCTTAAGCTCAGGATTCTGATAGTCTTGATAGGAGGGTAGTGTTGCTGCCAGTCCTCCAGCGATATCCTGAACTATCTTTACAAAAGTATGAAAATTGCTGGCAAACTGATATTTCGCTATATTGCTAATCACAGGATTGGGAATAGGTATCCCCCCATGCATAACATAGTCTATGCATGAAGCCCGAGCCAGTGATTTGAGGGTGTTAACATACATTACGAGGTCAGTTATGTGTTCCCTGATGTGTGAGACCCGTTCTATGCCATTATACTCGGCCATGGCTTGAGCTACTCCTAATAGCAGCTCAGACGAAGGAATTCTGTAGCTGGCTGCGGTGTGGCGGTGCAAGACGGCGAAGTTATAAACAAGAGGCATGGCAAACTGCCATTCCCCACACAGGAACACCCTCTCCCAGGGAACAAATACATCATCAAAAATAATGAGTGAGTCCGTGTGCGTTCTCACCGGATGGTCAACAGGGAATTCCATATCACTTAGCTTCGTATGCATCGGGTGACATATTTGTTTAACACCTTTGGTATTGGCAGGTATGGCAAAGGCAACAGCGTAGTCTTTATCTTCCTCCACCATATTCCTGGTAGGAATTACCATTAGCTCGTTTAGATAGGCAGCGGCGGTGATATGTACTTTGGCTCCTCTAACTATTATCCCATCTTTGTTTTTGTCCACCATATGGACGTAGAAATCAGGGTGGGTCTGTTGAGGGGAAGACGGGCGAAGTACCCTGTTCCCTTTCACGTCCGTCATAGCAGCGGATGAACTCAAGTCTGTCTTCTTCAGATGCTTACGATAATTCTCGGCTCGCTCTACATATTCCGGTTTACCCATCATATTTGCAGTAACATTTATTGCGTTCAGAGCATCAGCAGCGATATCGTGGCTAAACGGAATGACGCAACCCCCAAGCCTTGTGGCTGCTACCATCAACTCATGCCGCTTTATCAAGTCCTCAGCATTTCTTGGGATATAGTAATACCGGCTCACCGGCTCACCGCCTAGGTCCGGGTCTTCAACAACCGCCAGGTCTCTGTATTCAGGCATCTCCGCTAGTTCATAATCTATGGCCGCAGTGTCCACACCAACCTTAAGCGCCGGGTCAGTGGTGACATCTTCAACCTTTTTCCCATAAATGTAGACCAGCCTACCATCCTTCAAGCTCTCTCTATATTGCTTCGGTGTCATTAATCCCATTTTACCCTCCTTAATTCTAGCAGTATGTCTAAGAGAAACATTTTATCATGTCACTGCAGGCTTTTCCACAGGAACACCATTAGCAAGAATACAGCACTTCTTTAAGCCTATCAAGATGGTTGCTCTTGCTTTGTTAATGTTCCACAGTCTTCTCACTTTTGGCCTTTCTGCGAAAACGTCACCCTGTAAATAAAGCAAACAGGCTTAATATCAAAAAAATGGTGCTGCTTGGGTTAGCCGCAACTTAACAAATCGCCCCGGAAGATGATATAGTTAAGTAGCATGCGGTATGCAATCCTTGGCGATATTCATAGCAATTTAGCCGCTTTCGAGGCAGTGCTTCGGGATATAGACCTCAAAGGGGGGATCGACAGGATATGGTGTCTCGGTGATGTAGTGGGCTATGGACCTGACCCTCACGAGTGCATCGAGCTTCTGCGTCAATATGAGCATATATGCGTTGCTGGCAATCACGATTGGGCAGCGATAGGCAAGATGGATACTTCGGACTTTAACCCTGTTGCTACTCGAGCTTGCCGCTGGACAAGCCAGCAGCTAACCAAGAAAGATATAGACTACCTTCAGAATCTGCCTCTTAGCCTCTGCCAGGATGATTTTACGCTAGTTCATGGCAGCCCGAGAGAACCTATTTGGGAGTATCTGCTATCGATTGAAGTGGCACAAGATAACTTTGCCTACTTTAAGACCGCTTTTTGTCTCGTTGGGCATTCTCATGTCCCACTGATTTTCGAGCAGAGGGGCAATAGCACTGTCTACAAGGAATTCCCAAACAGAACTAACCTGGAATTGGGGGGGAATCGCTTGATTATCAACCCCGGCGGTGTTGGACAACCTCGAGATGGCGACCCTCGGGCAAGCTATGCCATTTACGATGTTGACACCCGTACCATCTATCACTACCGGGTTGAATATGATATTCCAGCTACGCAGAGGAAGATGGAGGAGCGAGGACTGCCCTTACCCCTGATTCTGCGCTTAAGCGAAGGCTGGTAGCCTTGCAAAATTCAACGCTCCATAGTAGTATTTGCTTGGGTCGTGCTAGACGGGGAACTAGCGGTGCCCTGTACCCGAGATCCGCTATAGCGGGGTTGAATTCCGACTCGAGGTCTTTGTCTTTTAGGCCTGCTGCGGTAAAGCGGTGTTGAAGGCTAGGTCTTGCGCAGCGGAGAGCTATGAACCCCGTCAGGTCCGGAAGGAAGCAGCGGTAAGTAGCATTCTCTGGGTGCCGCAAGGCTACCTGGCCGGAGCTGGCTAACTGGAGTAAGCTAGGAGGCAAGGTCGACAGTCGGTGCACGGCCCATAGTAAGAAACCCAGAGGATTCTGAAACTCAAGGTTTAGAAGCATCAAATATCAGGAGATTTAACGGCTTTAAGTGCCTAAAAAAACGAGCCTACCCTCGGTTGAAGTAAAAAGGCTGCTTCGCCAGTCTGGTCTCAAGGCAAAAAAGGGACTAGGGCAACATTTCCTCATAGACGAAAAGGCCTTAGAGACCATAGTCATAGCTGCAGAGCTTTCCCCAGAAGATATTGTAATTGAGGTTGGCCCTGGCTTAGGCGTATTGACCATCGAGCTGGCACGACGGGCTGGTAAGGTTATCGCCGTAGAGCTCGACACAAAGCTGGCTTCGCTGCTGAAGCGCAGGTTAGCTTCTCTACCCAACGTTAATATAGTTAATGCCGATATACTCAAGGTCAGTCCATCACAATTACTGGGAGGAGAAAACAATTATAAGGTGGTGGCTAATCTACCCTATTATGTTACTTCCCCCATATTGCGCTACTTCGTAGAAGCCTCGCCGAAACCATCATTGATGGTAGTAATGGTTCAGAAGGAAGTTGGCATAGCTATTGCTGCCAGTCCTGGGAAGATGAGTTTATTGGCGATTAGCCTGCAGGTATACAGTAAGCCGAAAATTATCTCGTATGTGTCATCGCAGAGCTTCTATCCACCACCGAAGGTGGATTCAGCCATTGTACGTTTTGACTTATTTCCAGAGCCTGCGGTTAAGATAGCCGATATCGATGGCTTTTTCAAGGTGGTCAGATGCGGATTCAGCTCACCTCGGAAGCAACTGCGTAATTCACTAGCTCACGGCCTGGAGGTGAAGCCGGCTGAAGTTGGCTTGTTGCTGGAGAAGGCCAGGATAGAGCCTCAACGCCGAGCTGAAACACTTAGCCTTGAAGAATGGGCAAGGTTGTATGAAGTTCTAGCAGCTTCAAAGAAGGATAGGACGCTATGCTGACTAGCCTGGCACCAGCTAAAATTAACCTCGTCCTCGAAGTTTTGAGCAAACGCGATGACGGCTATCACGAAACTCGTAGTCTTATTCAGACAATTAGCCTGCATGATATCATTTCTTTTGAGCTAGCCAGGGGAATTTCTTTGGAGTGCACGGAGCCGAGTTTGCAGACTTCTGATAACCTGGTTGTTCAAGCGGCAGAATTGCTCCGGAAAGTTTGTGGCTGCGAGAAAGGCGTGAAGATTGGACTTGAGAAGCGAATCCCCTGGGGTGCAGGGTTAGGTGGTGGCAGCAGCGATGCGGCGGCTACCTTATTGGCTCTTGAGAAGCTGTGGGAGCTGGAGCTGCAGATTTCAGATTTAGTTGGGCTGGCAGCCAGGCTGGGGTCAGATGTCCCCTTTTTCATTCATAAGGGAACAGCTCTGGCGGAGGGCAAAGGTGAAAAGGTGACTCCTTTGCCCGCTTCGCTGCCAGGGTGGTTTATCCTGCTATTGCCACCATTGCCCCAAATACCCCACAAAACACAGCAGCTTTATTCCCGGCTGGATAAACAGCATTTTACTGGTGGGCAATTTGTTGGCAAAGCCATAGAAGCATGGTTGCAGAACAGACGAATTAGTCCTTCACTGTTATTCAATGTTTTCGATAGCATAGCCTTCGACGCCTTCCCTGGGCTTGAGGACTATTGGGAGCGTTTTAAGGAGGCTGGCGCCCCGGCCATCCATTTAGCCGGCTCAGGCCCGGCGCTCTTCGCTCCCGCTGATAACGAAGCGGCGGCAGAAGAATTACATCGTTGCCTTTGCCAGCAGGGGCTGGAAGCTTATATTGTGTCTACTATTCTGCCTCAGATGGTTTAGTTAAAGTGAGCGAAATCTCCAAATCAAGCAGAAAGAAAAAATGGCTTCAGACAGCAGCCTGGGTTGTTGGAATTGCGGCTCTGACTGCAGGTATCTTTTACTTGCTATCGTTTCTCGAAGATTATTTTGGGCTGCCTTTAGAGGAATTTGCCCTGCAGGCATATTTAATTGTCTTTGGAGTTACTTTATTAAGTAGCTGCACCATCTTGTTTCCGGCGCCAGGAGTGGCAATCCTCATGGCTGCCGCTGCAAAGTGGAACCCAGCAATTGTGGCAATGGCAGCCAGTGTCGGCGGCACAATCGGCGAACTTACTGGCTATTACGCTGGTTATCTAGGAAGAAAAATAATCATTACTGAGTACCGTGAACGCTATGAACAGGCAGTAGGCTGGATGAATCGCTATGGACTGTGGGCAATATTCGCCTTTGCCCTCATACCAGTACTTATATTTGATTTAATAGGACTGGCAGCGGGGGCTTTAAAGTTACCAGTATGGAAGTTTTTGCTAGCCTGCTGGGCAGGACGGATAGTGAGGTCTTTGATTGAGGCTTACTTCGGAGCTGGATTTATACCACTCGTCTTCCCTGCCTGGTTTTCATAACGTCTGGCACCAGTTATAAACTAATTTTTCCTCTTCCTCCCTTGTCCTCACCTCTCCATTCAATTTTGCTTCATGTAATGCATTTAAAATCTCCCCCATTTGAGTACCTTGAGGGACACCCATTCTCTTCAAGTCCTCCCCGTTTAGCAGCGGTTTGACATAGCGAAGTTTAGCCAGGTACGACTGCAAGTGTTGGCTTGCTATTGGCGATTCTGCAGCCAGAAAGTTAGCTTGAATGGCCTGGGTGGTATAACTGCAAAGCAACTGGTATATATCGCTGGGCTTTAGCTGGGGATTGGCCAGAGTGTGAAGCTTGGTTTTGAGTTGCAGTGCATGGCGCATCGCTTGAGACAATCTTTTTTGGAAATTAAAACGGGAAAGGAACTGCTCGTTCTCCTCATCAGTTAGATTGTAGATAAGCAGGCACAGGTAAAGAGGCAAAGGTGAGGTTCGCTTGCATTGTTGGCGAGCCTGTTCAAATCTTTTACTGAGCCATCCGTTGCCTCTGAGGGACGGGTGCAGCTTGGTGAGGACTCCCAGCTCGGCAGCCCTTTTTAAAACTCGCTCCGGGCAGTCTTCCTTCAGGATTAGCTCCAGCTCATGCCTGAGGCGGTCACCGCTTATAGTATCAAGCATGGCTTCATCGCGGCGAAGCAGCTCAGCTGTTTTTGCCTCTAGCTTGAAGCCCAGCCTCTGCTCGTAGCGAAGGCCCCGCAGGATTCGAGTAGCATCGTCGATGAAACTATTCGGGTGCAGAATACGGATGAGACGATTGTCGAGGTCATCTTTGCCGTGATAGAGGTCGATTAGCTCTCCAAAGCGTTGAGGCGTCAGACACAAAGCCATAGTATTGATTGAGAAATCTCTGCGGCAAAGGTCGTCGGTGAGACTGCCCGGCTTTACACTTGGTAGAGCTCCAGGACAGCTATAGCTTTCACGGCGGGCAGTAGCTATATCGAAGCTAAAACTAGTGTAGCTAAGCTTAGCAGTGCCAAAATGAGGATGGACTGTCAAACTCGCTTGGCTTTCTTTAGCTAGCTCCTGGGCTAGCTTGACAGCATCACCTTCAACCACTAAATCCAGGTCAAAGTTGGCACGTCCCAGAAGCAGGTCACGCACCACCCCACCAACAACATAGAGCTCCAGCCCCAGCTCACTGGCTTTTTCACCGGCACCTTTTACCAGCTTCAGAATTTGCTGCGGCAGGTACTCTTCAAGTTGTGATGAAAGATTTTCAGGCATGGCCTACCCTGTCTTTATAAGACTAGTTAAATTATAGCATAGGCAGCCTTGATGAACTGAACTAGCTTGTTGCGAAACTCTTGTGTGGTATAATCACCGTGTGGACATACGCAGTGCAATCAAAGCTGTAGGCGCCATCGTGATGGCAATCTTTACAATTGTCTTCGAAGCCCTGGATGCGCTCAGTATCACAACACAAGTGTTCGGCCAAACTATCGACTGGCGTTGGTCCTCGCTTGCAGCGTTCATTGCCTTCTGTGGTTTCATATGGTGGACAAGGGAAAGCTCTTTCGTTAGAGACTACAAGTTAACATTGGGTGGATTGGAGGAATTGTCTGAGGCGGTTGCTAACTCCCCGTGATATAGCACCAAGATATCAGACCATTACATTACTTTGGCCGTTCAGTAGTGAAAAAGGTATAATAGGAATGTTACAATGACGCAGGAGATGATGAGGTGAGCTGGACAAAGGAAGATTTACACAGGCTAATTAAGACCAAATTAGCCGACCGTTTGTTCATCGTTGTGTCCAATAGAGAGCCCTATATTCATATCTCATCTGGTGATGAAATCCAGTGTGTTGTGCCGGTTAGTGGACTAACTGTAGCTCTGGACCCGGTGATGCGAGCCTGTGGTGGTGTCTGGGTTGCCCATGGCAGCGGCGATGCCGATAGAAGAGTAGTTGATGAGAAAAACCGGGTAATGGTCCCTCCAGATGAGCCCAGCTATAGCCTGAGGCGAATATGGTTAACCAGGGAAGAAGAAGATGGCTACTATCTGGGCTTCTCGAATGAAGCATTATGGCCGCTGTGCCATCTTGCCTATGCACCGCCAATCTTTTATGAGGCCGATTGGAACACCTACAAAAAGGTGAATCAGCTTTTTGCTGATGCTGTTCTGGATGAAATTGGTGACAGACAGGCGTTTGTATTCATTCAAGATTATCATCTGGCGCTCTTGTCTCGATTGATAAAAGCCCAAAACCCTCAAGTTACCACTGCCCAGTTTTGGCACATCCCCTGGGCTAATCCCGAAGTCTTCCGAATTTGCCCATGGGGAGAAG
This sequence comes from Dehalococcoidia bacterium, assembly GCA_007280145.1. GTDB lineage: Bacteria > Chloroflexota > Dehalococcoidia > GIF9 > UBA5629 > QYPU01. Next base: position 19,802 of record QYPU01000079.1, read on the forward strand.
AACTGGTAGACGGACTTCTGGGCAACGACCTTCTCGGATTCCACATTGGATATCACTGCGATAATTTTTTGAATACAGTTAACCTGCTGATAGAGGCAAGAATCGATTATGAGAGGTCTGCGGTTATCCGAAATGACAAAACTACGTTGATACGGCCATTCCCTATCAGCGTTGACTTCGACCAAATATCACGGGATGCAGCCAGTGAAGATATCAAGCAGGAAATGGAAAGAATTCGGCAGACATGGAAGCTGAATGATAAGATTGTTGGCGTCAGTGTCGACCGGGTCGACTATACCAAAGGCATCCCGAATAGACTGCTGGCTTTGGATAAGTTCCTTGCCAAGTATCCTGAATACCAAAGGCGGGTGGTTCTCCTTCAATTGGCAGAGCCAAGCCGGACTCATATTAGAAAATACAAGGAGCTGAACCTTGAAATCGATGACCTCGTCGAAGAGATAAACTGGAAATATCAATCCGGTGACTGGAAACCAATAATATATATCAGAGAGCATTGTTCGCCCCCCGGTATACTGGCCTTTTATCGACTGGCACATTTCTGCATAGTTAGCTCTCTCCATGATGGAATGAACCTGGTGACCAAGGAATTCATTTCCTCCAGGGTAGATGAAGATGGCGTACTTATCCTTAGCCGATTCACCGGAGCTGCCAGGGAGCTGACTGAGGCTCTTTTTATCAACCCTTATGCCACTGATGACTTTGCGGAGACGATAAGAAAGGCCATAGAGATGCCAAAGAGGCAAAGACAGGCGAGGATGAGGAAGCTGCGCCACACGGTTGAGCAAAACAATATTTATAAGTGGGCTGGCAATGTCATCTCTGAATTAACTAATCTGGGGCTTTAGGCAACGTCGATGTTATGCAATATCTTTTCGATGCCTGGACTAAGCTGACACCACGGCTCAAGGCAGCTAATCATGTTTTACTTCTCTCTGATTTTGATGGCACTCTAATTCCTATTGTAGATAACCCTGAGTTAGCCATTCTTCCTCCAGAGACAAAAAATTTACTGCGAACACTGGCTAAAAATCGTCGCTATACTGTTGGAATTGTTAGTGGTAGAGCCTTAGCTGACCTTAAATCTAAAGTTGATGTGGACAGCATTATTTACGCCGGGAATCATGGATTAGAGATAGAAGGTTTTGGTTCAGACTTTTTAGACCCCATTGCCGAGGAAATGAGGCCCTTTTTTCTGATGCTCAGTCAGGCATTGTCAGCCACTTTACGAGGCATTAAAGGTGTGTTTGTTGAGAATAAGGGCCTGACTCTAAGCGTCCACTACCGCTCAGTCGACGACACCGAGGAGAGAAGGGTTACGGATGCTTTCAGCAAAGTTACTGACCCATTACACATCACCGGCAGGATAAGGATTACTCAAGGTAAGAAGGTATATGAAATAAGACCACCCGTAGATTGGGACAAAGGCAAAGCTATAGCCTGGCTTATAGCTAAATGTAAAGAGAGCAGGGGGAAAGGTGGAGCATTGCCAATATATCTCGGCGATGACTTGACTGATGAGGATGGCTTTAAGATGATTGAGAAGAATAACGGCATTTCAATCTTCGTTGGTGGGGAAGGCCTCCAATCAGTGGCACGCTACTTCTTGAGGTCACCAGAGGAAGTGACCGAATTGTTAAAAATGCTATAATAGCGTAGGAATGTAAATGCTTGACTGGTTAAGTGAGAATTGGCTTTATATCGCCGTACCCCTGCTGGTTTACCTGGCTAGCTACATAGTTGGCCTGTGGGTTAGAAGGATTGCTTACAGGGCCTTCGACCGCTGGGCAGCGAAAGGGAAATGGGAGGGAAACCCTCTGGTTGTTCAAGCGACACGGACTCCATTTCTCGCTTGGTTCATGATACTAGGCGCCTATTTAGCCGTCCGTGTCTCAATATTAGACACTTCGACGAAGGCTCTAGCCGACAAGGTCTTAGTTGCTCTCTTTATAATCTCGGTAACCTGGGTAGCTGCTAGCTTAAGTGAAAAATTGCTCAGACTTTACATAGGCAAGGTAAAACGCCTCCAACCATCGGAGGCTTTAATAGTAAACATTACCAGGATTACTATTGCTGTGGTCGGTGCTTTGATATTGCTTGATGCCTTGGGGGCACCGACTACTCCAATCATCTTGTTCCTAGCCGCTGCTGTTTTTATAGCAGCTTTGGTCTCCAGGGATTTGCTGACTAATTTCTTCTCGGGCTTCCAGCTAGTGCAAGGAGAGCAAATTAAGGTTGGCGACTTTATAAGATTGGAATCCGGGGAGGGTGGCTATGTTACTGCTGTGACCTGGCGGACCACTCAGATAAGAGGTCTTGACGGCAATCTTATTCTGGTTCCTAATAGTCGGTTGCTTCAGAGCACTGTTATTAATTATGGCCGCCCGCTTAAGAAAGCCAGCGAACCTTTCCGTTTTTATGCTCGGCTTCATTTGAAGGAGGTGACTGGACTTAAAGCCTGCAATTTGACTGAGCTAGTTGATACATTGAAAAAGGTCCCTGGCTCGGTGATTTACTATCATACCCATAATTTTCTGGAAGAATACCAATATTTGACACCAGAGCCAGCTAATGACTTCGCTTTATGGGTAAACGATGAACTTGGCAATGAAGTCTTGGGTGAAAAACTAGCCAGCATTGACACCTTTGGTTTTCCCACCATCGCCGCTTTGAGAGCAAGGATTATCGGCGTCATTGAGGACTATCTATCAAAAAACCCCGACGGGCGGACTGCACCGCTGGGGAGAGAATTCCATTTTATCAGGTCAATAAGCGTTATATTGCCTACTCCCTATATCGCTCATGACCTCAGGGAGTTTATTGAGGTGTTGAGGAAAGTCAGCACTGATTCTATTAGTTTCCACGTTTTTGAAGCAAGGCTGAGGTTACAGAAGGGTGTTAACGACTTCTCTATCTGGATAGAAGACTGCTTGGGAGATAAGGATTTAGCTGACAAGCTCGCCTACCTTGACCCGTACAATTACACATTGGAAGGTCTGAGGTCAACCATAATCCAACTTGTCGAAAAACGCATCAAATAAGGTGGAATTAATTGGAGAACGAAGCTCATATACAATCTAGAAGCCGGATACAGGATTATGAACCGATAGTTGGCAGAAGCAACATCGAGGAATTGAGGATGCTGGCTGAGGTGCTAGGGGGTAAAATCGTTCAGAATATAAACTCCACCTTTGTTGGCGGCGGAGTTGCAGAGATTCTGGAGCATATGGTGCCACTGTTTAATCAGCTAGGTGTTGATGCTAGATGGGATGTGGTCCATGGCAACGAGGAATTCTTTGAGGTGACAAAGAAATTCCATAATGCTATCCACGGTGGAGACGAAAAGATTTCGGCAGAAGATTTTGCCTTGTTCTCGAAGGTAACCCAGCAGAATCTGGAAGAGTTGAGGTTTTATGGAGATATCCTGATTATTCATGACCCGCAGCCAGTGGGTTTGATAGCCAAGAAAAAGGAAATAGGCAGAAAATGGGTCTGGAGATGCCATATCGATGCCTCAAACCCTGATAAGAGGGTTTGGAAATTTCTACGAGGCTTTGTCGTTGATTATGATGCAGCTATTTTCTCAGCGCCTAGCTTTGCCCAACAATTGCCTATTCGCCAGTTCTTAATTACACCATCCATAGACCCCCTCAGCGATAAGAATAAGGAACTCGATTCGGGGACAATCGATTCTGTACTGACAAAGTATGGTTTGACTTCAGACAAACCTATGATTGTCCAGATTTCTCGCTTTGACCGGCTTAAGGACCCACTGGGGGTAATAGAAGCCTTTGAGATGGTAAAGAAAAGCATAGACTGCCAGCTGGTTCTGGCCGGGGGAACAGCTACTGATGACCCTGAATCTGAGGAGGTGCTCGAGGAGGTGAGAAAACGGGCGGAGGGGAATCATGATATTCATATTCTGCTGATATCACCCGGAAGTGACATTGAGATTAATGCTTTGCAGCGGGCAGCCACAGTTGTCATGCAAAAATCATTGAAAGAGGGCTTTGGGCTGACCATAAGCGAAGCGTTGTGGAAAGCTAAACCGGTAATAGCTACAGCAGTCGGTGGCATACCGCTGCAGATTAGGAACAAGCTCACCGGAGTTTTGTGCTACAGTGTGGAGGGGGCTGCTTACGCCCTCAGACAGCTATTGAGCAATCCAGAATACGCTAACCAGCTTGGGAAAAACGGAAAAGAACACGTGCGGCAGAACTTCCTGATAACAAACCACATTAAGGATTATCTACTCATGTTTATAGCTCTAGCCCAACCTTCCGATATCATTTACTTATAATCATCAAGGTTTGGGCTGGTTTTTGCTTTAACTCCTCCCGTTGCTAGCGGAAGATAATAGTAATAGTCGGGTTCTTGTTATTTAGGCGCTGGGCGCAGATGGCTTGCGAACTGGTTTGAATACACCCTCAGCGCCTAAATGAGATGCAACCTCTTCAGCCTCATGGACTATACCATCTATTAGTTGTTTAACTGTTGGGATGTCATGAATTAGCCCCACCACCTGACCAACACCGAGCAGGCCTTTGTCCAAATCACCTGTCTCAAGAAGCTTCTCGCCCTCTTTTCCGGTGATGAATGGAGCTAATTCCTCCAGTGTAGCGCCTTGCTTCTCCATCTCTAAGATCTTTTCAGCAGCCGGATTCCTCAATATCCTTTCCGTGTTACGCAATGAACGCAACAACAGCACAGTATCACGCTCAGATGCTTGCACTAACCATTCTTTCACCCGAGCGTGAATGGGAGACTCCTGGGTTGCCATAAAACGAGTGCCCATATTAACGCCTTCTGCACCCAGGGCCAGGGCAGCAACCAAGCCTCGCCCGTCACCAAAGCCGCCAGAGGCAACCACAGGGATTTCTAGGGCATCAGCGGTCAGTGGAATGAGGATTAAGGAGGTAATATCCTCCTCGCCGGGGAATCCAGCACACTCGAAGCCATCAATACTTACAGCGTCACAGCCTATGCGCTCTGCCTTGCGAGCAAAACGGACTGCTGTACATTTGTGTATCACTTTTACTCCGGCAACCTTGAGACGCTCCATATAAGGCTCGGGACTCCTGCCGGCTGTCTCTACGACTTTAATCCCACCTTTTATAACCACATCGAAGTAGCCATCGATATCCTTCGGGCGGAGCGTAGGCAGGAGGGTGATGTTGACACCGAAGGTTTTGTCAGTAAGCTCCCTGGTTCTCTTGATTTCGGCAGCGAGTTCCTCCGGAGAAGGAAAGGTGAGTGCACTCAAAATACCCAGACCTCCAGCATTAGATACTGCAGCCACCAGCTCAGCCCGTGAAACCCACATCATGCCGCCTTGAATAATGGGATAGTCTACTCCAAACAGCTCAGTTATTCTCGTTTTCATTGATAGTCTCCTCTCATCTCTACTTTACTACGCAGTTCTGCTTCACTCAGCAAAAAGCCTAGCATTAGAGAAGTATAACAAGAGCAAAGAGATGGAATCAATGACAGCGTCTCATTGCACTTACACTCTATTGCCTTGGTACCCTTAGCAGGTTATAATTACACCAATGCATGAAATGCGCAAGGTGTCAGCCGGGGGCAAGTCATCCCTCCGAGGATATCAAGAGGGGGATAGATACACTTGGGCAGAATAGCTACCAAATTGCAAAGGAGAATAAAAGGAGAAAATTCGTGAAAACTAAGATGACACAGCTTTTTGGCATCCAGCACCCTGTTATGTGTGGCGGGATAATGTGGCTAGCCAAACCTGAACTCTGTGCTGCGATTTCTAACGCTGGAGCGCTCGGAAACCTGACCGCAGGAAACTACGAGTCCGGAAGTGACCTGCGTAAAGCCATTGTTAAGACTCGACAATTGACAGATAAACCCTTCAGCGTGAACATTACGCTGCTGCCTTCTGTACGGATTACAAAAGAGCTGCACCAGGAATATTTTCAGGCCTGCTGCGAAGAAAAGGTAGCAGCCCTTGAAATATCAGGTGCCCCTTTGGATAAATATCTGGGTCCAAAAGCTGTTGACCAAGCGAAGGAAGTCGACATGAAGTTGATACATAAAGTTGGTGCCGTGAAGCATGCAAAACACGCTGAAGAAATTGGCTATGATGCCGTCATTGCTGCAGGTTTCGAGGAAGGAGGCCACCCTTTAGATGATGACGTGACCACCATGCTGCTCACCCCCCGAATTTGTGAATCCGTGAATATCACGGTTATTACCACGGGAGGCATTGCGGATGGAAGAGGTATGGCTGCTGCCATGGTCCTCGGAGCAGATGGGGTCATGATGGCTTCACGCTTCATCGCTACGGCAGAATGCCTGGCGCATCCTAAAATCAAAGAGGAAATCATTCGCCGCCAGGAAAACGATATTACTTTGATATGCAAGACTATCAACTTACAGATGCGAGCCCTGAAGAACAAATTAGTCCAGGAGGTGCAGGAGGTAGAAGCGCGGCACGGTGGACTAGAAGAAATAATATCGCTCATCTCTGGCGAGCGGTCACAAAAAGCCTGGGAAAATGGCGATGTAGACGATGCTCCTCTACCTCTTGGTCAATCCATCGGCCTCATTAAGGAAATTGTCAGTTGCCGAGAACTCCTGGAGGGAATGGTGCGAGAGGCTGAGGAGGTACTTGCTAATACCCAGTTGCGAATCCAGGGGAAAGGCTCTTAAGAACCTTCAAGCCCTTGCCCCACGCCAAAAAAAACAAAGGGGGTAGCATTAATGCTACCCCCTTTGTTTATATACCCACTCTTAGACAGATAAATCTCAGCTCCCTTACACTTTCACACGCTTCCCCCGTACTGCTTCCAGCACATCTTCAGCCTCGGTAATTATTCGCTCAATGAGCTCTTCAACACTGGGCACATCATTAATGCCACCGATATCCTGTCCAGCAAACAAAATTCCCTCTTCCAAATCACCATTATTTATTGACTTCAGATGTCTCCTGACGCCAGCCGCTTCACGAGCTTGCACCCAGAGAGGTGACGAATCCTCGTCAGCTCTCATCATCTGGAAGCTGAGACGAATGAATTGCCATAATGAAAGACCCAGCATTTGTTTTATTTCCGATGCACCCTTAAACGCTTCTACCAGAGGAAATCCCCCTTTCATCATCGCCTCAGCCGCTTTAGTTTTTAGCGCTCTGCCCGGCATCCCATCAAAAACAGTACTGTATAGCGTATCTTGTTCGGTAGCCTTCAGACAAAGCTGCTTAAAGTTCTCATGGAGGACACTCTCTTTAGTAAGCATAAACCTGGTACCCATGGATATAGCATCAGCACCTAATACCAGAGCTGCTGCAAGTCCTCTGCCATTATGAAACCCGCCAGCCGCTATCAGTGGGATTTTTACTTGGCTGGCGACGATAGGTATCAATACCATAGAAGTAGCATCAGCACCATGGGCTGCTGCTTCATAGCCCGTAATTACAAGAGCGTCACATCCCAATTGCTCAGCTCGGGCCGCATGCCTCGCTAGTGCTGTTGTTCCCAAAACCTTCCCGCCATACTCATGGACTTGCTCGATAAACCAGGGCTTTCCTAACGCATAGTTTATAACAGGAACCTTTTCCTCTATGGCTACGTCTATATTTTCCTTCGCTCCAGGGCCTACCAGAATCTGGTTTATCCCGAAGGGTTTATCAGTAAGCTCCCTGATCTGCCTGATGTTTTGCCGTGTTTCCTCGGGAGTACAGCGAGCAGTAGCAAAAATAGCTAATCCCCCAGCATTGCAAACAGCAGATACCAGCTTAGGTTCGGTAATCCAATTCGCTCCCGCTAACATAATGGGATGCTTTACCCCAAACAGCTCGGTCATCTTTGTTTTGAACATTTTCTTTTCCTTTCACATTATATTTTTTTACTATACTAGTTTTTACTATACTAGCTCCACGAAACCTGCGCCCTCGCAAGAAACTGAATTTCTCCTATCCCCTGTCAAACAGCGATTTCTTATTCTACACAAAGTCTCGAATGTCTTCAAGATACCCTCCGTTTACAAAAATCTTCCTTCCTCAACTTTATTGATTCCCTGATAGGCTATGACCCTTCACTAATTTCAGGGAAACAAAATGTCTAATATCTTCTCAACATCCTCTTCTGCCACATGTCCAGATAACAGCC
>QYPU01000078.1 GCA_007280145.1 Dehalococcoidia bacterium
GTCGGCGCCAAACGACGTGATATTCTACGTCAGTTCCTGGTTGAATCAGCTATGCTCAGCCTGTCTGGTGGCTTCATCGGGCTGGTACTAGCCTCAGCAGGATGCCTACTCGTTACCGGGGTAGAACTGGGAGCCTACTCTGTCAAAGCTCCGATGTCCATCGATATGGCAATTATTGCCCTGGCGGTAGCAATTTTTATTGGTCTGGCTTCCGGTGCCTACCCTGCCTTCAGAGCCGCCAGCCTTGACCCAATCGAATCCCTGCGTCACGAATAGTGCTACTTCCCCTGGACTAAGGCTCGAAACTCAACATAATCTTACACGTTGTGTTGAGGCTGCAAACGATTGGCGTTGTATGTGGTCTGGGAAGATAGCGCGTTTTGCTCCTGAAACAAAATACGAGCCAGATTGTTTTGTAAGTTACTCCCAGTGCTCGTTGTAATTGCTTGGCTGATATACCACACCGAGTGGTATTCATTAAGAACACAGCGAAAAACCATTGCCTAAGTGGTGTCTGTGAACATTCTAAGATAGTACCATTCATAGGATACGTATGGTTGCCGCAGCGATTACATGCGTAAGCAAGTCGCTTGGTTAGCCTAGAATGATTAGTAACCATCTGGCACTGCGGGCAGAAGACACCATCAGGATAGAGATAGTTCTTAAGCTATTATACACAGGCTGCATCATCGGGGATGGTCTAGTTCAGATAGACGGGTGACGCTTACATGGTGTCACTATCAGCAAAATAATAAACATGTGGGGCAGGGCTTCAGCCCTGCCCCACGCCCGTCACCACCCCCGGGCAGCCTTAAAAGACTGCACTACATGCGAAAACAGCCGATAGTCAGCAAACGTGTCCCCAATCATATGGACGAGTACACGGAATTGTTTGTTGAAGTCATCTATTGTATAATTATACATCTAGATACGCCAAGAAAAGTAGGGCAATCCATATCTGGCTGGACGTTCGTCCCTTGTTCGACTCAACGGCTGAACCTCCTGATATGGTTGCCCCAAACGTATAATGGGCTGACAAATTATCATTGCCAATACCCTCGACCGCTCATACAAATGTTCACGTGTGTTAAGGGAATAATAACCGAAATAATATAGTGAAAACGATGTCAAAGAAAAAAGTGGTGTTGTCTTATAGCGGAGGTTTAGACACCTCTGTAATTTTGAAATGGTTAGTGAATAAAGGATACGACGTTGTCTGTTTTGTTGGCGATGTCGGACAAAAAGATGATTTTGAAACAATTGAGAAGAAAGCGCTGAAGACTGGAGCGTCGAAGGTATATATTGAAGACCTGAAAGAAGAATTCGTTGTAGATTTTATTTTCCCAGCTCTCCGAGGGAATGCAAGATATGAGGGACGATATTTGTTAGGGACTTCTTTGGCCAGACCACTTCTTGCTAAAAAACAAATTGAGATAGCGGAAAAAGAAAAGGCCGAATATGTAGCTCACGGAGCAACTGGCAAAGGCAATGATCAGGTAAGATTTGAGCTCACTTACTATGCGCTAAATCCAAATATAAAAGTCATCTGTCCCTGGAAAACCCCTGAATTTCTGGCAGAGTTCACAGGGAGAAGTAGTCTTATTAATTACGCAAAGAAATGGAAAATCCCTGTCAGAGCCACAACGAAAAAGCCTTATAGCGAGGATGAGAATTTAATGCATATTAGCCATGAGGCGGGAATTCTGGAAGACCCCATGTTGAGACCGCCCGAGAACTTGTTTACTATGACCACTTCTCCCCAGAAAGCCCCGGATAAAGAAACGATAATCGAAATTCATTTCAATGACGGATACCCTGTACAAGTTGTGGATAAAAATAATGGAAACGTTAAAACCAAGCCTTTAGAATTATTCATGTATCTCAATGAGTTGGGAAGTAAAAACGGGATTGGCAGAGTAGATATGGTTGAAAATAGATTTATTGGTATCAAATCCAGAGGAGTATATGAAGCACCTGGAGCAACAATTCTTTGGCTTGCACATAGAGACCTTGAGGGAATTGCTATGGATAAAGAAGTGATGCACATAAGAGATATGTTGATACCAAAATTTTCTGAGCTTATCTACAATGGATTTTGGTTTTCTCCAGAGATAGATTTCCTAATGAGTGCTTTTGACAAGAGCCAAGAAGCTATTGATGGCAAAGTTGTACTCTCTTTATATAAAGGAAATGTGAATGTGATTGGCAGAGAATCACCGACCTCCCTCTATAATCCTGAATTGTCCAGTATGGAAGTAGAGGGTGGCTTTGATGCAACAGATTCACAGGGATTTATTAACATCAATGCTATAAGATTAAAAGCCCATAATTTAGTTCTAAGAAAAAGAAAACCGTATGACTGGCGCAAAAAGAAATAATAAAAGTGTTGCGATGAAGCTTTGGGAGAAAGGGTACAGATTAAATAGGCAAGTCGAGGATTTCACTGTTGGTGACGATTACATTCTCGACCAGAAATTAACAAAATATGATGCCCTTGCTTCCATAGCCCACGCAAAGATGCTTGGTAAGGTCGGCATACTGAACAAAGATGAGGTGCAAAAACTCGTCATAGAACTTAACAACATTATTGAACTAGACAAGCAAGGCAAGTTTAAAATTGTCAAAGAACAGGAGGATTGCCATACAGCTATTGAGAACCATTTAACCAAGGAGTTAGGAGATTTAGGGAAAAAGATTCATACAGCAAGATCAAGAAACGACCAAGTCTTAACTGCCCTAAGATTATACTATAAAGAAGAATTGAACGATTGCAAAGAATTAGTCAATGGATTAATTGCAGCAATAAAAAGATTTACTGGAAAATATGGAAAAATAGAACTCCCTGGTTATACACACACCAGAAAAGCTATGCCTTCATCTATTTCAATGTGGGGTAACGCCTTCATTGATTCGATGCAAGACAATTTAAAGGCTGTCAATTTTGCATTGGAATTAATAGACCAATCACCACTAGGCACAGGAGCTGGATACGGGATACCGCTCAAGATAGACAGAGATTACACTGCTAAATTACTAGGATTCAAGAAATCGCAAAAAAACCCCATCTATACCCAAAATAGCAGAGGCAAATTTGAATCAACAATACTACATGCCTTAACTCAAATAATGTTCGACTTGAATAAAATTGCCACAGATTTAATTTTGTTTAGCATGCCTGAATTTGGTTATTTTGAATTGCCTGAAGAATTCTGTACCGGGAGTTCTATTATGCCCCAAAAGAAAAACCCTGATGTCTTGGAGCTACTAAGGGCTAAATATCACATCTTAGTTTCTTACGAAATACAAATTAAGAATATCACTAGTAATCTTATCTCTGGATATAATCGTGATTTACAGCTCACAAAAGGGCCAATGATGAAAGGGCTGGAAATGACAAAGCAAAGTTTGGCAATCATGACCTTAATATTTACAGATTTAAAAGGAAATAAGGAAAATTGCAGCCGAGCCTTAACCAAAGATATTTATGCGGCAGAAAAGGTTTACGCATTAGTTAAAAGAGGTATGCCGTTTAGAGAAGCTTTCAAGACTATTTCTGAAGAATATTAAAACTTCTACTGGTTTCGCCACTCTCACTCGCTTTTGCCAGGTCAGGACATTGCACTTTTTCTTTATCTTGTTACATGCTGAAGCTGTCAAATACAAAGTGGATTACCTCCCGACTCGGACTTCGTTCAACCTGCGTCGCTCTCGGGGCGCTGGCTACAGGAAAAGAACCGGAACGCCATTGTTGTCAACAATGAGTTAGTTTGAGATGAGCCTGACATTCGAGTAGGTGACGAGATTGTGTTGAAGCTGGGCAATATGGAATACGACTGGGAGGTAGTGGGTATCATCCTTATGACTACGAGGGGACTTGGCTATGCTCCGTTCAATTATATATCGCATATCAAAAAGGCGCGCGGCCTGGCTTTCACGTTGCTCATCAAAATAGAAGAGGATGGTCAATTTCAGTCTGCACTGGTGAGTGTATAGGACACGCCCTCTTTGACCGACCATTGGGGTTCAGCTTTTCGCTGATGGGCCTGACCGTCTAGTTGGCAATCGTGATGATTGCCCCTGTCATAGCTAGCTTGTTACCTGCTCACCGCGCAATGATTATGAGCGTGCAGGAAGCACTGGCGTATAAGTAGCCTCACAGCTAGTAGACCTGCCGACCTAGCCGTGATGGAATCCCTGCGTCACGAATAGCGCTATTTCCCCTGGACTAAGGCCATGAACTCAGCACGTGTCGCCGCTCGGCTGCGGACAATCCCCCTGGTTGCCGAGGTAATAACATTGCTCCCTGGCTTCTTAATGCCGCGCATGGTCATGCACAGGTGCTCTGCCTGAATAACTACCGCTACCCCATCCGGCTGGAGAGCTTCCACAATGGTATCAGCAATCTGCGTCGTCATTCTCTCCTGAAGCTGAGGACGCTTAGCAAATATGTCTACTACCCGCGCCAATTTGCTCAACCCGACAACCCGCCCCTCCTTGTTAGGAATATAGCCAACGTGAGCCACACCATAAAAGGGAAGAAGATGATGCTCACACATGGAATAAAAGGGAATATCCCTGAGTATCACCATCTCATGATGCCCCACTTCAAAGCCTACAGTCAATTCTGCCTTGGCATCCATGTCCAAGCCCGAAAAAAGTTCAGCATACATGTCAGCGATGCGTCGTGGCGTGCCTTCCAGGCCTTCTCTTCGAGGGTCATCGCCAATAGCCTCAATCAACGAAAGTGCCACTGCTTCAATCTTTGCCTGGTCAACCACCGTTGCCTCCTTCTTCAATAGCCCTTCTTAGCGCCTGCCATAAGTCTCCCTGTCCAGCAATCGCACGGATTCTTTATCTGTAGTCGCGTAAAGCTCGGCTCCAAGATAAAGAGCCGGACTTAGTTTACTCAAATCGAGCACTCCGCTGGCGGTAAAAGCATCCTCAACAAAATGCACAGCTACAATCTCACCAACTACCCAGGCATGGTCACCATAGGTTTTATTGTCCACAAGCTTGCATTCATAGGCAGCATAAGCATCTTTCAATATCGGCACGCTTGTTTTCAATGGCCTTTCTTCAGCGATACCAAATTTCTGAAACTTGTCTACTTCTCCACCACCACTACCACCAACCGAAGCTACAAGCTCAGCAGTTCCAAAAGGCACAAAGTTAATGCCGAACTCCCTGCTTTCCAAAATAAGCTGGTAAGTAAACCTCTTAAGCGCTACAGATACACCGTAAAGAGGCGGCTTAAAAGAAATTGCACTATGCCAGGCAGCCGCCATGGCATTCTTTTTGCCTCCAGCACTGGCTGTAAGTATAGCTGCTACCTTGGGGTAATGCTGATAAAAATCACCAACACTTTCTATACTTATTTTCGGCATCAGTGGTCCTCCTTCAACCAGGTTGTTTATTTGTCACCCTGAGCCATAGATTCTTCGCTGCCCCTTCGCTGCACTCAGGGCTTCGGCTCACCAGAATGGCAAAAGACGAAGGGCTCCCTTCGAATGACAGGCGAAGGGCCCAGGGTGACAGGTAGGATTGCCAAACATCCTCCTCTAACTTCAACTTGTTAATAATTTGGAAAGGCTAACTCCACCCCAGAGTCTGCTCAATAATACTTATATCAGCAGGTAGCTCCGGGGAAGGCTCAACGAACTTTGCCGGAAGGCCAGGGTCTTTCAACCCGTGGCCGGTAATGATGCAGACCACCTTTTTATCCGAAAGCCTTAACCCTTGCTTTGTCATCTTAATAAGCCCGGCTACAGAAGCTGCTGAAGCCGGCTCGCCAAAGATACCCTCTTTACTAGCCAGAAGCTTGTAAGCAGCCAGAATTTCATCATCGGTCACACAGTCAATAACCCCGCCTGACTGGTCTCGGGCAGCCACCGCTTTCTGCCAGCTAGCCGGATTACCAATACGAATCGCTGTAGCCAGGGTCTTGGGCCTCTTGACAATTTTACCCTTGACGATGGGCGCTGCCCCCGCAGCCTGAAAGCCCATCATTTTCGGGGTCTGGGTTGCCTTGCCAGCCTCCTTATACTCAACAAAACCTTTCCAGTAAGCAGTGATATTGCCAGCGTTACCCACCGGGATAAAGAAATAATCAGGAGCATTGCCCAAATCGTCTACAATCTCAAAAGCTGCCGTTTTCTGGCCCTCAATGCGGTACGGATTTAACGAATTAACCAGCGTAACCGGATGTTTTTGAACCAGACTACGAACTATTTGAAGCGCCTGGTCAAAATTACCCTGTATTGTAATAATCCTGGCTCCATAAGCAATAGCTTGTGCTAATTTCCCTAAGGCAATCTTACCCTTTGGCACGATGACGACGACATCGAGACCAAAACGAGCTCCGTAGGCAGCAGCCGAAGCGCTGGTATTACCAGTAGAAGCACAGATTACAGCAGAACTGCCATTTTCCACAGCTTTGGCTATGGCTACGACCATACCCCGGTCTTTAAAAGAGCCTGTAGGATTACAACCTTCAAGCTTAAAATAAAGCTCACCACAGCCAAGCTCTTTTTCTAAAGTAACAGACCTGACCAAAGGGGTATCCCCCTCTCCAAGCGTTATAAGAGGAGTAGCTGGAGTTATCGGCAGAAAATCGCGGTATCTAATTAGAACACCACGTCCCATCATTTCTCCTTCAGGCTTCTACCCTGACAAAGTTAATAATTTCTTTAACTACAGTCAAACGCTCAGTTTCTTTAAGAGCCTGCTGAACTGCCTGCTCCTTAGCTGGATGAGTCATTATCACAATCTCGGCAATGTGGTTCGATGGGTCAGCCTCTTTCTGAATCACCGAGGAAATACTAATAAGATGGTCGCCCAGTATCTTTGAAATTTGAGCCAAAACCCCAGGTTGGTCAGCAACACTCATCCTCACATAGTATCGCGTCTCTATCTCAGCCATAGGCCTAACCGTCTGTCCACTTTCAAAGGGTAATCTAGGAGCATTGCTCGCCTCACGGTTGATATTTTGAGCTATATTAATAACATCAGAAACCAGCGCACTTGAAGTCGCCGATGGGCCAGCTCCCTCACCATAAAAGATAACCTTACCCACCAAGTCCCCCTCCACCTGGATAGCATTGTAGACACCATCTACCTTAGCCAACAAAGAATCCTCAGGAATAAAGACAGGATGAACCCGGGCTTCAATAGACTCCCCAGTTCGCTTGGCAATAGCCAAAAGCTTGATAGCACAACCTAGTTCCCGAGCATAGCGAAAATCACGAGCCTGGAGCCTCGAAATCCCCTCATGGTATACATTCTCCATCCTAATCTCAGTGTTGAAAGCAATAGTTGCCAGGATGGCTAATTTATAAGCGGCGTCAACCCCATCTATATCATTGGCTGGGTTAGCTTCGGCATAGCCCAACTCCTGGGCTTGTTTCAATGCCACGGAAAAGTCCAGCCCTTCCTTTGCCATCTGAGTTAAAATATAATTGGTAGTCCCGTTAAGAATCGCATGAATGGCAGAAATGTCATTAGCCACCAGGTCCTGCTGGAACGGGGCGATTAAAGGTATACCACCGCCGACACTAGCCTCATAGCGAAGGGCTACCTGATGTTCTTGAGCCAGAACCAGAAGCTCACATCCATGCTTTGCCATAACCTCTTTATTAGCCGTAACCACGTGCTTGCCACTGATGAGACACTCTCTTATATATTCAAAGGCAGGGTGCTCACCACCGATAAGCTCAATAACTATATCTATTTCAGGATGGCTAACTACCTCTGCAAACTGGGTA
>QYPU01000093.1 GCA_007280145.1 Dehalococcoidia bacterium
AATATGTCCCTCCTCCAGATCATCCCTGGAGAAGATACAGCCTCCAATCTCAACGCACCAGCCAAGCATTACCTGTATGAAGTCACTAGAGGACATTTCTAATGAGTTAAAGTAGGGGACATTTCTAAAGAGTCTTGACAACATTGCCCTATTGACTTGCTAAACTAGACATAATTATATATTACCTCGTATAGTATACGTAATCATTTACAAGGTGACTCGTGGTTGAAGGACATAGCAGAATAAGGATAGTCGTAGCTGACCAGCAGCCCTTGTTCCGCCAGGGGATACGCTCCTCCCTGTCTCAAACAACCGACATTGAAATCTGCGGCGAGGTTGGCTCCAGCAATGAGCTTACGTCAACTATAAACACCTTATACCCAGATGTTATCCTACTCGACATCAATTTACCGCCTAGCAATGGCCTGGACTTAGCCAGAGCTGTGAAACAGCAACTGCCTAGCGCAGCAGTGATAATCCTCACCCCCCAACCCAACGATGATGAGCTCTTTGCAGCAATAAAAGCTCGGGCAGCCGGCTATCTAAAGCGTGATATTGCCTCAAACGAGCTGGTCACAGAGATCCGCAGAGCTGCCCAAGGTGAGCACCCCATAAATGACACTCTTCTTGCTCAGCCTAAGGCGGCTGAGCGGGTGCTACAGCAGTTCCAGGACCTTTCCTGGGGACAGGGAGTCGAACCTTTCGTCTCACCTCTGACCCCCAGGGAAACCGAAATCCTCACCTACATGGCCCAGGGTTACTTCAATAAGCAAATTGCGGTTAAACTCGATATCAGCGAACAGACCATCAAAAACCACATAACCTCCATACTGCGCAAACTGGATGCCAATGCCCGCACCCAGGCAGTAGTGACAGCCATAAAACGAGGCTTAATCTCTTTGGGCTAGTAAGCTAAATGATCGCCCCGGCTGCAAGACCGGCTGCATACCTGGCGGGTGGGGGGTTGACGGGTGGGGTTATCGCTTACCTTCTTACCTTCTCTCCTCTATGCTTCCTTCCTTCCTATATGCTGTTGTTCTCTATCCTGTCTCTATTGTTTAGTCTTGTCCCTTTAATCAAAGGACTTAGCCTATTACTACGACGATAAGGAGGTGAAGATATGAATTGCGATCCATGTATGGCAATGGCAATTGGGGTGTTAGGTAGCATTCTTGTATTTGCACCAACTCTTGCACAAATTACAGTACGTGCGTTCCGAGATAAGAAACTTACTATTGGAAACATGTGTCAATTAATTGGTATGATCCTTATCGGTATAGCATTTTTCCTTCAATTTGGATTTGGGTCATGGGAGGGTTGGCTTTGTGCTTCCTTGGTAACCTTAGTATTTCTTGTTTTGGTAGTAATAGTTTTGCGTAAATATCAGAAGAAAGACTGCTAGCTTTCAGTCTCTGTCTACTTCTGTCTACTCCTGTTCAATACTGTTCAATACTGTCCACTCATGTCTATCTCTGTGTATGGTTGTTTTGACTCCCCCATGAAGGGAAAGGGTTGGTTATCGGATTATAGAGGAGTAAATATAATTGGGGGTTGTGTGTCGGACGGCTTGAAATCGGGGTCGGGGTCGAACCACAGGCAGTGGAGGCAAAGCGTCCCTACCCTGCGCCACGACTTACCTTTGCGATAGTAAAGCGTCTTGACGTCTCCCATGGGCTGCATCAGCTTAACGCCTCGGGGCGACGTAACCTCTCGCAGCGGGGCTTTCGGGCAGTAGCGGTGCTTAGATACTCTAGCCATAATTATCTACAATAGCGGGCGGGTGGTCGCTCAGGCGAATGGCTTATTTTTCTGGGGAAACAAATCGTCATTACGGCGCTCCCAATATGAGCTTATGCTGGTAGCGTGCTCTGCGTGGCTCGTAGTCGAAGCTAACGGTGATCACTCTGTACTTCTGCTGGCTCTGCGCGGTGGGCTTATCGGTCACCTGCACCACGTCCCAAAGCTCCTGTCCACAGTTGGGGGGTATGACGATATAGCCTCTGGCACCGGTCAGCCTGGCCTTAGCCACTGCAGCAGCAGCAACGTCGCTAGCCTTAGCAGTGGTGGGGATGCTCAGGTCCTGGTTGAAGTCAAGCCTTTCACCAACCAGGTCAATCTCTGTCTGGTTTAGGCTTGTGCCGTAGACGGGATTGCCTTCACTGTCCTTGCCGATGATATAGATGCGGTTGACTCCCGGGGATTGAGTGATGTACTGGCCGTCAAGGATGATGTGGATTATTTCTCTGAGGACTTTGAGCTTGCCAAAGGCTTCGGCTGATGGTATGCCCTGAGGCTTTATGAAAAGATTAAAGGTTAGTGTGGGGCTGCCAAAGGCTTCTGCCGATGCTATTCCAGTTGGGATGATTACCTGGTCGTAGAATATCAATGGCGTGCCAAACGCCTCTAATGAGGCTATGCCTGATGGCTGGATGATAACAGCTCCGGGGATAACCAGGGGTGTACCAAAGGCTTCGGCTGTGGGTATTGACTGAGCAAACAGTTTGAGGTTGAGCTGCGGGCTGCCTAACGCCTCGGCTGATTGGATGGCTGACGGCTGGAGGATAACAGCTCCAGGCAGTACCGTGGGGTTGCCAAAGGCTTCTAAAGAAGCTATGCCTGTTGGGTAGATGTAATTCCCCACCAGGATAACTGTGGGGCTGCCAAAGGCTTCTAGTGAGGCAATCGCCGATGGGAATAGTTTCAAGTTTAGCCTGGCAGTGCCAAAGGCTTCTAGTGAAGCGATAGCTGAGGGTAAAACTGTTTGTAGTGTTGGTAAAGGATTTTCAGCGATGTGGTCCCAGTATTGATGAACAACGGGGTCATCACCGGTATGGCAAATAACAACGGTATCTAAATAATTTGTCCAAGCGGTCTGAGTGGTGTCCCAGTCTGTCCAGGTTCCACCATCAACTCTGTATCTTGCTTTATGGTCAACGCTTCGCCACTCAATCTCAACACAATACCAGGTATCAGCAGCCCAGGCTTTAAGGTGGTGCCAGGCACTTCCATCATAATAATCAATGTAACCACCCGCTCGGAAAGTAACCTGTATTCTAGTAGAACCACCTTCGCGTAGATAAAAACCACACCCCTGCTTATCAGCAGTGCCCATTCGAGCGTAGTAAGTTATTCTTCCATCATTAAGCTGGCTTCCTGTTTTTCCATCATTGCAATCTAAAGTTCCCTGTCCATCTGCTGCTTTTGCCCCCTCTTTTACAGTAGTCCCTTGAATGTATATTTGGCCAGAGGTTCCATCCCTATGGGTCCAACCTCCCTGTCCCTCTAAATTTCCGTCATTATAGGAGTTAAAGTCCTCTTCTAAAATTGTAGCCATTACGCATACTCCAGACTCTAGACTGCCGACTATCAGCTATCGTTATAGTTTGAAGATTTTTGATGCAGCACTATCCCATTGTATTGTGATGTCTCCACCGTTAGGGGTGACTGGTAAGCCGGTAGCATCGTCGATATAGGCTATCAGCCTCGATGTGCTTTCAGTACCGGTGTGCTTGTAGATAACAAGGGCTTCAGACTGGTCACCGGTAACTGCTGAGAAGGTCACATCGTCAGCATCGGCAACGCCTGCAACAACCGTCTTGCCGGTTAAAGCGTCGCTGGTGGCAACCCTGGCTCCCGAGGGTATATCATCGAGGTTGTCGTGTGCGGCCAGGTCAACGGTGTAGTCGGCGACGTCTACCAGGATACAGCGGATATCGTCGGTATCCCAATCAATGCTGCCGTCAAGAAACCCCTCTCTCCCCTTGTCGTAAAGTTCGTTTGCCATGATTTTTCCTCCTTTCCCGAATTAGTCGATAGTCATTAGTCGATAGTCGATAGTCAATAGTCGATAGTCCCCAGCCTCCCCTTGACTGCTGACTGCTGACTTTTCATGGGAATCTGTATTTGTAAGATGCTGTATCGCCAGCCTGGGGGTATATTATGTAACCTGCCAGGCCAAAGAAAAAGATTACATCGGTAACCAGGTTTAATAGCCTGGTAAGGACACTGGCACCGCTCTCCCCGGCGTGGATGTTGAGCTGGGGGTAAAGGCTGGTAACGAGGTCGCTACGGGTCTTATAGTCGATAGTCCCCCCCACCGCCTGCATAACCTTCTCAATTAGCTGGTAGACGGTGAAGTCGTCCGTTTCGCTGTTGAACTCCACGGGCTTATTGAATGAGTACCTTTCCAATAATCCCCAGGCATCGATGCAATTCAAGGTCAAGCTGGCCTTGTTGGGGGCTCGGGTGTACTCCATCGACTCGATAAAGTAACGCCCGCACTCGCTTAGCTCATCAGAGCTGGTGCGATAGCCGATAAACAGATTGACACGGCTGCCTCGTTTGATTTCAGCGATGTCTCCGCTGCCCGGGCTGTCATACGTGCCTTTCGAGTTGTTGAGCTCGACTTCGAGGCTCGACTGCTGCTCGGGTCTTATCGTCTCGGTGATGTGAAAGATATCCTTAACGGGCATGGTGATTTTGTCCCCAGCGCCGCTTCCCGCGGTGGGGGGTGTCCAGGAGCTGGGCAATGCTGTTCTCCAGACTTCATTAGCCTGTGTCGCCCACAAGTACGTGCCGTCCTGGGCTAAAGCCATGCCATAACCGGCACCGGTGGGAATCGTCGATGCCTTTGACCAGTTAGCGTCGATGAAGTCCCCACTGAGCTTGAATAGCCAGGGGGTGTTTGAGCGGGCTGCCGATAGCAGAGTGCCGTAGTCTGATGGCTTACATAATGAGACGCCTGCCAGGCCTGAGTCGTCCCCGGCCAGGGTTTCCATTACTGCCTGGTGCTTCTCCCAGTATGTGGGGGTATGCCTCGCCGCAGCGCCTCCCCAGTACTGAGTCTGGAACTTGCGTAGCAACATTTCTGCCTGGACATCTATCCTGGCTCTCCCTAAGCCAATCTTTTCATCCGTGCCCCAGGTGCCGGCGGCAACCTTATCCCCGTCTCCGTAAATCATCTTTACTATCGAGAGATAATTGCCGTCCAGCACCAGGGCGATAATATTCCAGTCTCCATCGTGATATGCAGCTAAGCCTTCTATCTCCCAGTCTCCGGAGCGCTGGCCTAAGCCGGTACTCCAGCTACCGCCAGTCCGCTTCTGAAGATAGAGGCTCTTGGGGTCGTTTACATCTGAGGCGTGGACGATGATACAGTCTCCGTTGGACTTATAGGCTACGGCACAGCCTCGCTCACAGGGGCGGGCATTAGCCATCTCGATGGCGCCACCCCAGGTAGCACCGCTGTTGCTCGACTCGAACCGGTACAAGTACGCTGCGCTGCAGCAACCGATGATGAGCTGCGTGCCCTGAGCTGCAATGGCGATATGAGAGTCGGCCGGCACTCCGCCTCGGGTAACCCAGCTTGAATAAGTAGAGCCAGGGCCCGGGCTGGTAACTCGCTGGCTTTTGAGCGTGGTGCTATCGAGTTTGATGCGGTTTAACGAGCCGTCACTGGGGATGGCCACGCCGTGGAAGTTGGGGGTAGAGCTGTCGCCGCCCATCTTCTGCCAGCCGAACAAGCTCCACTGAATAGAGGTCGCCTTAGCAGGGTGGCCGTACGCCTGTACCTCAACCTTGACAACGGGCTTACGGCTCGGCTTCTTCTGCTCAGCTTTCAGTGTGTCGCTTAGTGTTCTCATTTTTGTCTCAGATTTGTCTCAGATTTGTCTCAGAGCGGTCACCCGTGGGCGGGTGACACGTAGGAATGGAGAGGAGTCTACATGTGGTGGCTAACTTCCACGGATCATAAAATGTTGACCACAATATATTGTGCCTCCCTGCAGCTCCTCTCTCCACAACATACAGTGTTAGGCATTGTGTTTTAGCAGTTCCCCAGCGAGATTCCCGAGGCCGAATAGTGATTGGTCGCTGGGCGCTAGCTTGCTCTGCCATGGGATATCAGTCTCGGCTAATGCCTCGAGCTCGCCGTGCTTCTTGATAGTCCGCTTCACTGTCCGTAACATATTCCAGAAGTGGATGCCTTTCTGCCTGGCCATGTTGTCGACTGAGTAATAGGGGCAGTCCTTGTTATCGTCTGCCAGGTGCTTATCGGCTTCGTCAAGCCTGAAGCCGTACATGTGCTCAAAGGCTTTCATCGACTTATCGAGCAGGAAGTCCCAGTAAGATAACGCCTGGTCTATATGCCGGCATTTGGTAGCCTTGCCTTTGTCCTGGGCTGCAAAGAAAACAGTTATCGGGTTGACTTCCAGGTAAGTATTAGCAGCTCGGGCTTCCAGCTTCTTGTCAAAGGCTTCCATGTCAAACGGCTCGAAGTAAGCCTCCTCGACTAGCGGGTAGATATCTTCCTGGAGCTCGAGGACTGCATTGCCTGCGGATACCTGCCTGGTCTTCTCTGCCTCAATCTTAACCTGCTCCTTCTTTTCGTCATGCGCCCACTGAGCAACGATATAGATGCCGCCCATCAAAAGCGGGGCGAAGCTCTGAACCGCTTCCATGATGGTATCCCCCTGCTCGGGTGCGAACTGAGCAACCACTGTGCCGGCGATGGCGATTAACGCCGCTGTCCATTTCTTTTTGCCTTCTATAGTCATTATCTTCTCCTCTGGCAGGGCTAAAGCCCTGCGCTACATGTTGATTTTCACTTCCTGGTTGGGAAAGCTGTTTTTGTCTCGGGCTTGGGCTTCAGTACGGGGTAGTGCTGCATGAGAGCGTCTACTGCCTGGGTCATCGCATCGACCTCGTCGGTTTCGCCTTCCGCGGTGATGTTGGCGTAGCCGAAGCCATCGGGTCCCGGGCTGAATGAGATGGTAACTTTTGCCATGATTTTTTCCTCCTACCTTACATAATCATCTTCTTTATATCTGATGCTCCAAAAAGCCTCTATTTGCGGGCCTCTGAGATGACCGAGAAAGGGCTTGCAAATCCTTTTGAATACAATCCCACCTAGATCAACACCGCCAGCGTATCAGGGACGGGCTTGTCGGCTTTTTGATAGTGCCTGGCAAGATGTCGAGCTGCCGAAATGATGTCCCCCTCGGATGCCTCGACTCGCTGGCCTCGATAACCGCCTTTTGACAGAGCGGCCACGGCTGC
>QYPU01000056.1 GCA_007280145.1 Dehalococcoidia bacterium
GAACCGCATCTCATTGGGGTCGACTCCGGCATAGAAGAGTTCATCTGCAGCAGTAATCAACGGTACCATTGGAGCTAAGGCCCCGAAACAGATTCTTTTGGGGCAGAGTTTGGTCAGCAGATTACCGGCGCCATCAAAGTAGAACTTGTCACCCACCTTATGCTGACTGTTACAACTATGTGAGTCAACGACTTCTACAACAATCGTCTTATTCATTAATGCCGGCGCCTTGGAAATAACATCTACATTTCTGGGGTTTTCCTTGAACTTCTTCATCTGCTCATCGCTATAACCCAGGTGCTGCTGGTAGAACTTCCAGACATCTTCGCTGACTTTCATTGTGTTTCCTCCTTTATAACGTTTTGTTATTACCAGCATAACAAGGCACGACAGACTTGTCAATAGAAAATATAACAATTTGTTTTTTTATATAAATTTTTTAGCCAATTGCTATGAATTATGATAAAATTCACAAAATGGTCTACCGCAGCATCGGTATGAGGATTCAGCAGGCCAGACAGGAACTTGGCCTCACCCAGAAGGAACTGGCAGCCAGGCTGGGCTATACACAGGCAGCCTTATCTAACTACGAGCTGGGCAAGAGGCGACTTTACCTCGCCAGTCTGGAGCAAATCGCAGACATACTGGGTAAGCCGCTCAGCTATTTCCTGGAATTACCCGCTGGCCTTGATGAAGACGATAGCCAAGACTTGAATCACCGGTGTCCTTTTCTCTAAAAAGTGCACTGCTGGAGCCAGCCGTAGCCTGTGCCAATCGTGACCAGGGAATTAAGCAGGAAACATAAGACGAGATTGATAGGAGAGATAACATGGAGATATATAATAGAAAAATACTTATAATACTGGAGAGCTGAAAATATTAAGTTCTTATATGCTTGTTGGTAGAGGAAATGCTTCAGTAGAAAATATATCAATCCAAATATCTGATATTCCGGTAAAATCAGAGCAGTATAATTGAAGACGAGGAAAAAATTGTTGAGCCTGGGGATGCAATATATATCCCATCAAATAAAGAGCATAGAATAAAAAATATCGGAAACTTTCTCAGGAGCCACGCAATGTTATTAATCAGAATACCCTCCAGTCCAAAGATTACAGTCGGTCGGATTATTGCGTAAGATAACTTTGATTGGATGATAGCCTTCTCCACAAGCGCTTTCCCGCTGAAGTAAGGAAAAGGCGAGCCTTCAGACGGGTTTGTGATGCTTATGTGCACAATTCGACGGATGTTAGCTTCTTCAGCCGCAGAGATGAGTGTTTTGCTGTTCGCCACGGCCTTGTCAAATGAGACCTGGCCATGTGGATAGCGAACCCAATAGGTGTTATATATGGTTGTTGCGTCTTGGAGACTATCCACCAGTTCTTTGGGTTTGGCGAAGTTGAACAGTAAAGCCTGTACCTGATAGCCAAATACGTCTTCACGGTCAACCCGATTGGTAAGCGTTATAACTTTCTTTCCCATAGAGAGAAGTCGCTGTGCTATATATTTGCCGGTATAGCTGAAAGCCCCAGTTACTATGTTCAATTCACCATCTTGCACAACCGACTACCAACCTTCATTCATTCAGCTTGATTCCCTCTGTTCCCCATAAAAGCTTGCCATTTGAGTCTATTCTTTGAACATATGACCTTCCTGACTTAAACATGGATTTTCTGCTGCCCCAGGCAACAATAGCTCCACCCTGTCCATCAGATGATATAACATGAGTAATATGGTCGCTCTCCGTGACCACTACCCCGTTGTCCCATACTACTCTGCCGGCTGGATCTAATTTCTGAGCAAGAAGCCCCTTTTTATTTGTCTCAGCTTCTTTGTAGCTGCAGGCAATGATAACCCCACCTGAGCCATCGCTTACCGCCGTGCGGGGCCAGAAGCTTGAATTGGTTTTGATGTAGCAGACCTCTTCTCCACTCGGCTGCCACTTGATGTTGCCATCGGCATCAACCTTCTGGGCATATATGCTCGCCAGCCCACGCCGCAGGTCTTCCCAGATAACGATGGCCCCGCCGGTTCTGTCACTTACTAAGAGAGGAGTGTGGAGGAAAGGCCCTTCCGCCACTTTGTTTAGCTCCAGTGGCAAACCATCCTGTTGCCACAATACATTGCCATTTGCATCCACCCTCTGAACACGGATATCCTTACTTTCAACTTGCCAAGCAACTATAGCTCCACCTGAGCCATCATTGATTATCCGAACTTCTTCAGCATTTCCCCAGGGAGGATACAGGTGTATCCCCTTCTGCTCCCAGGGGAGACTGCCATCAGAGCTTACCTTCTGGACAAAAATTTCGAAATTCGTCGCCGTTTGAGTGAGGTTTTGCTGCACGATGATGGCTCCTCCTGAGCCATCGCCCGTCATGTGGAGCGATGAAGAATAATTCCCGAAGTAGAGTTGCACGCCATCTTCACCCCAGGGATAGTTGCCTTCAGAATCTACCTTCAGTATGTTTAGTTGCTGTTCTTCAGAGATAGAAGCGATAATTACCCCTCCTGAGCCGTCACTTATCATATGGTAAATAGCCCCGATCTCCCTTTGCCATAGCATGTTGCCCTCAAGACCTACCCTGGTAAGGTGCGTTAAGTACGGTATCTGGCGCTGACCGGGAGCCGCTCTCCAGTCTGGCTCTGAGGTATATGCACTCCACACGGCGAAAGCCCCACCAGAACCATCATTCACAATATGAAGGTCAAAAAAGCTATCCGAGTCTTTGTAACCGCTGCCGATGAGCACCCCTGTTTCTCCCCAGAGTGTATCACCAGTGGGGCTTATTCTCTGGGCATAGAAATCATGCTGGTTGCCGCCCCTGATATCCTCATAAACAGCTGTAGCTCCGCCGGTACCGTCACCTGTTACCTTGGGACCATACGGCATTGGGGAAGGCATCAGGCAGGTGCAACCTGCGCTGAATATAGTCGTCGAGAGCAGCACGAAAGTCAAAGCTATAGTGCAGAATCTGATTGGCTTTCTCATTCTTCACCTCCGCCATATGTTTCAACTGCATTATACCACCCATCCGAAGACATAGGGGATTGTGGGCAGGAGCTATGGTGTTCGCTTTACGTCCTGAGAGTTTTACCCGATCTCTCTCATCCTTTTCCCCACCAGCAAATACTCAGGGTTCCTCTCTTTGTTGCACAAAAACTCATTTTGTTTAGTCAGGTATTCGATAGCCCTTTGTGCTACACTAGTCCTAGATTACCAAAAGGGAAAAATAATGGAATCCAATTACTTGATTATTTCATCAGCTGCTTTAGTGGCCATAACCCTAGCCATTTTTGTTTTCTTTCTACCAAAAACAGTCGAAATTCATAATACTAGATGGAAATCAATGCAGAATCTTGACATGCCAGATAACATTCGCAACAGCAAGCGTTTTCGAATTGCAATCTCTTTAGATAACATCGGAATGTTCCTTTTGGCCTTTGCTAGCTTACCATTAGCAGGATACTTTATTGCAGTATTGATTAATGCTATTTCAGGCTATTTTGGCTTACAAGGAACATTCTTGTTCAACAACCCACTGCCCCTAGAATTCATTCGTGCGCTCAAAATACTGTGGTTTATTCTCGCCGCAGTTCTCGTTGTATCGGTCTTATGGCTATCCGCTGGCAACCAAATTAGTAATAAACTACCTATTATCGTTAGAGCTTATGCTGAGATGACTTTAGACGTCTCGCGAGCGATAGGTGTGAAACAGGAGCTACTGAGCGCAGCAAGAAGTTACTTGCAAGAAGGTGCATACCACGAGGCAATTCTACATTCGGTCACTTCGTTGGAGTATGAATTACGCAAAAAGCTAAATCTCGGGCCTAATAACTCCTTCGCCGCTGTAATGAGCAAGCTCATTAGCTCCGACCTTGCATGGGTCATTCCTAGGGAAATAAATGACCTTGTTATAGCGAGGAACAACATAGCCCACAAAATGGACACTGTCAACTACGGAGAAAAGGAAGCTAAGGAGGTCATTGAATCTGTGAATAGAATTCTTGAGCAACTGGACATCTTAGGTGCTTCGACACTTTACAAGTAGGTCATGCCTCTCTAAAAACTACGTATATGCTATCGTTATCACAGCCACAACCCAGTATTTTGTACATTGAGACTTAGACCTTCAATTCAAGTAGTTCAGCATTGCACAACATAGCGGAAAGTTCAATGGGGACATTATTCACTTCTTTTTGTACCTGACAGCACATTATATTGCAAATGGGTTCCTAAACTATAGGAACTGTGCTATTATTTAACTAGCAGTCACTTTAATCTGACAGCCCGTGCGGCTAAGCTTCGCTGAATGGGCAGCGAGGTCAGGGATGGAAAGGTTAGTTTATGTTGCTGGGCCGCTATTCTCGGACGCTGAGAGAGCGTTTCTTGAACTCATGGTGAAGACTCTAGCAAGAGCGTCAGGTCTCGATACTCTGACTGATTTTTTCCTGCCGCACCGGGATGGTGGTGAGTTGGGGAAAGGTCCAGAGCGTAAAGATATTTTTGAGCTTGACCTGAAACAAGTGGATTCAGCAACCGTAGTTGTAGCTTTGCTAGATGGCCAAGATGTCGATAGCGGCACATGTATCGAACTTGGTTACGCTCACGCCAAGGGTAAGAAGATCTTCGGGCTGCTTACCGACTTCAGGGCATACCATACGGCTGACCCCGAACCTCACCGGCCCAATCTCATGGTGTGGGGGGTATGCGAACAAGGTGATTGTCTTTTCAGAGATTTGAATTCTCTTGCAAAAGCTTTCGGAAACTACGTCAGGCAATTTTTAAGCAGTAGCACAGGTTAAACATCTTGTAGCTGACTTTAGGAGTAAAAGGGACGAGTCAGATGAAGTCCACTGGGGGTCGCTTTGAGGCGGAAACCTTCAAGAAAATCAATCTGGTTGCCGATCCAATACACGGCTACGTTCAGTTGACTTGGCCAGAGGGCCTCTCTGGTGATACTGAGCGGACTGAAAAAGACATTATAGATACACCCTGGTTGCAAAGACTGCGCCGCATCCATCAGTTGCAAGCAGTTTGGTGGGTATTCCCCGGCGGCGAGCACACGCGGTTCCAGCATTCGCTTGGTACTATGCATTTGGCTGGCCTCTTTGCATCCCATCTCTATGGTTCGTTAAAAGAGAATCAGGGCGTCGAGAAATCCAAACCCTACGTTGAAGAAACCATGCGATTGGCTGGACTATTACATGATGTCGGTCATGGACCATTTTGTCATTTTTGTGACGAAGAATATCTAGAGAGGAAATTTCAGGATGAAGACGGCAATCCGATAAACCATGAAATTCTGAGCAAAAAGATCATACGCGAAAAACTAAGTGATATCATTATAAAGATTGGGAGGAGTCCGAGCGGCAACTTTGACCCGTCAGATGGCCAAATCAATGTAGACTATCTTTGCTATTTGATTAGAAAAGACGAAGAACCGTCGGAGAACATACCCAAATGGCTACGTGTCCTCAAGGGCCTCATGACTGGTGTCTATACGGTGGACAATCTTGACTATGTGTGGCGCGACGCCTATATGTGCGGGATCCTTCCTAAGCCAATTGATGTTGAACGGCTACGACACTATAC
>QYPU01000081.1 GCA_007280145.1 Dehalococcoidia bacterium
CCTATAGCCTCGCCAGACAAGATTCAATTTGCTGATGCTCTGCCCAAGACCAGGAGCGGCAAGATTATGAGAAGGATACTGACCAAGATTGCTGCTGGCGATGTCAATGAATTGGGTGATACCAGCACCTTAGCTGACCCGTCGGTAGTTGATATTTTGGTTAAGGAGCGGCAGTAGCCGCTGTTCGAGGATATTCTTTTACTTGTAATGGGGTTAAACTGTGGGGGGCAAGGTTGTGCTTATGCTGTCTTCTGCATATTGCGTGTGGTGGCGAAAGCACTCCGAATGATACCTTCGGAGTCACGATAGACGGTGGCGTTGAATGATACGGGAATCTACTGTCTGCGCTTGCTGACCAGATGAAGTCGGGCTTTATTGCCAAGACCTCTCATGAACTTCGGACATCCTTGCATTCCATCCGTGGTTTTGTCAAACTGATACTAGCAGGGCGTTTAGCAAATGTTTTAAGACTTTGATTCAGAGCGGCATTTACTATGGATAGGTGTTCTTAGTAGAATGTGTAGTATGTGGAGGTATGGAGATGGATAAAGCTGCAAATTATCCAAAGAGAGAGAGGCTTGGTGAAGTACTTGTCAGACTGGGGATGGTTACCCCAGAGCGGGTTGAGGAGGCGTTGCAGATTACACAGAGGGATAACAAGATGCTTGGGCAAGTTCTCGTGGGAAAAGGGTGGCTTACCTCTACCGACTTGGCAACGGCGCTCAGCATTCAGTTGGGGGTGCCGCTAATCGACCTCAAACGGCACAAGGTTCACCCGGAGGCCCTGAAGTTGGTTCCTGAACAAGTGGCTAGAAAGTATAATATTTTGCCGCTGGATATTATTGAGGGTTCCCTAGCTATAGTGATGGAAAATGTAATGGATGTGCAAGCCATTGATGATATCTCTGCTATGTCGAAGATGCGGGTTGAACCGATGATTGGTTTCCCAGATGAAATACGCAGGGCGATTGACCGCAACTATTCGGTTAGGGGTGAAACCGAGGATGAAATTGCTACATGGGCGGCTGTGGCTGAGGAAGAAGAGGCAGAGCCAGAGGAGCTTATTGCTCCAGAGGCTGAAGCGCCAGTACTCCGTAATCTTAATTTGCTTATTCAGAAGGCGGTGAGGAATCGAGCTTCGGATGTTCATATTGAGCCTCAGGAAGACAGGCTCCAGATTCGATTCCGCATCGATGGCGTTTTGCAAGATATGATGTCTCTTCCTCTGAATATCCATGCTGCTCTTATCTCCAGGCTAAAGATTATGGGTCGTATGAACATTGCCGAGCGGAGGCGTCCTCAGGATGGGCGGTTTTCGGTCAATGTAGATAATGAGAATATAGATGTGCGCGTTGCCTGTGGTAATACTGTACATGGTGAAATGGCAGTGCTGCGCCTTTTGCCCAAGTCCGGCGTTGTGCTCGATCTGGTAGGCTTGGGCTTTTCGCCAGGCACCCTCGAAAGATATCAACAGATACTTAAGCTTCCTTTTGGAATGATTCTGTTTGGTGGCCCCACCGGTGTTGGGAAAACTACGACGCTTTATGCTTCTATTAACCAGCTTAACCGCATGGAACGTAATATCATGACAATTGAAGACCCTGTCGAATACAAATTTGAAGGTGTTAACCAATTCCAGGTTAATCCTAAGGCGGATATCGGTTTTGCTAACAGTCTGCGAGCCTTTATGCGGCTCGACCCGGATGTCATTCTGGTGGGGGAGATACGAGATAGCGAAACAGCAAGAGTAGCAATTCAAGCAGCTCTTACAGGTCATCTGGTGTTTTCGTCTGTCCATGCCAATGATGCTGTCGGTGTTATGTACCGACTAGTAGATTTAGGCGTTGAGCCTTTCCTTTTGTGCTCAGCTCTAGCTGGTACTGTTTCCCAACGAATTGTGCGGCGCATCTGTCCACATTGTCAGGTATCTTATGAGCCAACCATGGAAGAGCGAATGGCTTATCAAGAAGAAATGGGTGAGCCGCCACCTCAATTGTATAAGGGAACGGGATGTAATGTCTGCAGTGATACTGGATACTTCGGGCGAGCCGGTATATTTGAGGTGCTTGTGCCAACCGAGGAGGTTAAACAGTTGTTGCTTGGCGGCGCCAGTGCAGCTCAAATCCGTGACCAGGCAATTAAAGATGGCATGGTGCCTCTGTTGCGCGACGGAATGCTTAAAGTGAAGGAAGGCATCACCACGGTCTCGGAGGTGCTTCGCAATGTGTTCTATTAGCTGCTGAAATATCTGTGTGAGGTCGTGACTATGTCAGCAAGAAGACATCTTGTCAGTCAGATGGTAAGCCTTTGACCTTCGCTTTTGATGTGGAGAAATCGCATGTCTTATGAAACTCTTATTTACGAAAAGACAGAGGGTGTGGGCATTATAACCATCAACCGCCCGGCGGCAAACAATGCTATAAATATGCGGCTGGCCGAGGAATTAACTGCTATTTGTGCCAATATTAATCGTGATGAAGAGACGAGAGTGGTTATTATTACTGGTGCTGGAGAAAAGGCATTTTCTGTAGGGGTTGACCTGAATGAGCTTTCCTTGGTAACCAGTGGTGAACAAGGGGCAAGGCTGCCATCTGTGGCTGAACCAGTAGCAGGTCTTACAACTCCGGCTATTGCTGCAATCAACGGGGATACCCTGGGGCAGGGTCTGGAATTGGCATTGGCTTGTGACCTCAGAATTGCTGTGGAAACAGCCCGCTTTGCGTTACCTCATCTTGCCTCAGGCCTTATCCCCTGGGATGGTGCAATACATCCCTTGTGCTTTTCTCATCTACCCACTCATGTAACTTATGGTCAATGATATTGGTCATAGATGTAGAAGCTATGGAAAGGACGTCACTGGCGAAAATTTATTCTTATTCTTTTGATAAGACCTCTTTGTAGAAGTCGTAGATACCCTTCCTGCCTCTTCCACCGGTGTAACCGGCTCTCACCATCATCCTTATCAAAGGATGTAAGTAACCTTTCGCCGGACCAAACTCTCTCATTCTATCTTGCTCCGAAGAAGCAGAGATGGCCCATGACCCTGTAAAATCACCAAGCTCCAATGGTCCCATAGGGAGGTTATAGCCTAATTTTAATGCTTTATCAATTTCCTCGGGAGGGGCAACCCGTTCCCATACCATCTGTATGGCTTCGCCTACCATCGCGCCATAGGCCCGGTTGGCCAAGAAACCAAAACTGAAATCCTTACATACCACTGGCTCCTTGCCCAGTTTCTTTGCTAGCTCTGCTGTTACGCTCATTGTTTCATCTGAGGTCAGTGGTCCTTTGATTACCTCGACCAGCTTCATAACAGCTACTGGATTGAAGAAATGCATGCCAACTACTTTATCTGCTCTCTTGGTCACACTAGCCATCTCAGTAATATTTAAATTCGATGTATTTGAAGCCAGGATGGCATCAGGGGGAGCATTCTCGTCGAGTTGCTTGAAGACATTTTTCTTTATATCCAGATTCTCAAATATGGCTTCTATAACAAAATCAGCGTTCTTGGCTGCCTCAGCAAGATTTGTAGTTCCCTTTATTCGGCCAACCACCTCATCCATTTGTGCCTGGGTTATCTTTCCTTTGTCAACAAAATATCTTTTTAATCCATCACTTATAAACCGGATTCCATTATTTACGAATTCATCCTTAACATCGGTAATTGTGATGCTGTATCCTCCTACCAGTGAAAGAAGTTGGGTTATTTGGGCGCCCATTGCCCCGGCACCAATAACTGTGACCTGCTTGATGTTCTCCAGTTTCATGATATTCACCTCCGTCGTGATTTTTACTTGTGATTTTAGCAGATTTTGCCAATGGAACCAAGTCTCAACTCTATAAGTCTTCTCATGCTGCTTGCCTTTAAGAGAAAATCGAAGTCAATTATCAGCTTACTGATATCATTGAACCATTAGCTGTCTTAGTAACATTAATGAGCACCGGAAACCTGTCCCTCAATTCCTCCAGATGAGTAATAACAATTATTTTCTCAAAATCGTCCTGAATAGAATTTATAACTTCAACAAGTCTTTCCTTTCCTGAAGCGTCCTGGGTGCCAAAGCCTTCATCGATAATCAATATGGGTAGAGATGCTCCAGCCCGCCTGACTAACAATTTAGAAAGAGCGATGCGCAGGGCGAGGTCGATGCGAAAAGATTCACCGCCGCTATACATCTCATAACTGCGAGTGCCCAACTCATCAGCGATTTTGATATCTAAAGTCTCAATAGTATCACCTTTCTTAGTTTCCCGTTGGCTTTCCAGCGTCAGCGACATCCGGTTATCGGTCATCCTGCCGAGCAGTCGATTAGCTTCCACTTCAATCTCAGGAAGTGCTTGCTCGATAAGTAGGGCTTGAATACCTTTCTTGCTGAAAGCCTCAGCTAGTTCTTTGTAAATTCCATCCTCCTGTAAAAAGCTGTGTAAAAGCCTCTCCTTTTTCTGCTTGCTTATTCTCAATTCATCCAGATGTCGTAACCTTTCTTGCAATGCAGCTAGTCTGTCACGCACCTGGCGCTCATATTTGAGCAAGGTTCGGTGAGTTTCCTCGGCACTGGCTAGCTTATTGGCTATGTCAGGCAAGACAGTAAGCTCAGCTTTCAAATTAGCTCGCTTCTTCAGGTCAGCGTCTATTACTTCACTAAGGCTGGATGTGGTTTTCTCAGATTCAGCTAAGGCAGCCTTTTCTTTGTCGATAGTCCTACTAGCTTCATCTAGCTCTTGCTTCAGGCTCTCATATTTTTGAAGCCCTGCCAATTGCTGCTGTAACTGCTCGTGTCTTGCCTTGTCATATCCAAGCCTTTTCTCCTCACCCTCCGTCTGGTAGAGCGCCTGTTGTTCATGGACGGCATAATCCTTTCTTGATAGCCGTTGTTTAAGTTCTTCTAGCGTAGTTCTTTCTTGAATTAACTCTTTACTAGCTTGCCGAGCCTCGGCAAGCTCTTTTTCGATAATACTTAGCTGGCTTTGCCGCCTGGCTCGTTCCTTATTTAGGGTAGATTCCCTTTTAGTTAATTCATTCTCCAGTGCTTGAAGTTCTAATCTCCTCTTGCTGAGTTCCTCATTATTATGTTGATGGCTCTTAATTTTGGCGTCGGCTTCTGAGGCAATCTTCATTACCAGTCGCTGCCGTCCATCTACTCCAAGCTCAGTTTCACACAGAGGGCAGCGAGCATCGCCCCGGGCTAGTAATCTGAGCTTCTCCTTCAGGTCTGTGATCTCTGGCTCCAATCGGCTATGGGTAGACTCTAAATGATTGATTCGAGATGTGGTCTGCTGGGCTTGCTTTCTCTTTTCGGCCAATGCTTCCTCGTCCTTCGTTAATTCAGTCAAATGGTTATGTGCCTGAGCCAGGGCTTCTTTAAGCTGAGGGATATTCTTGAACTTAGTTTCTTGCTCGGCTACTCTTTGCTGGGCTAACTTGTAGTCTATAGTAAGTGCCTCAGCTTTCTGCCTGATAACTTTATCCAAACTGCTTATACGCTCCCTCAGAACAAGTAACTGGCTTAGCTTCTGATTAAACTCATCATTGAGCCCTTTAGCTTTCAGGTAATCAGAATAGCCCTTTTGTATCGCTGTTTCTTCTGCCAAAACCTGTTCATATTCAACTATTCTATCGTGGTGCTCTTCGGTCTTTCTCTGCCAGCGTTCCAATTCCTGATTTGTTTCGCTAAGATGAGCCTCAGTATTTGACAGTTGTTCCCTTTTAATCTCTAGAGATTCCTTCTGCTCTCGCAAGGTGGAAATAAGCGCCTCTTCATCCTTTGCCCGTTCCTCAAGTTGACTGATTTCATTTAGTACTTTTTTAACCTCCTCTTTATCCTCAGCTTTATGAGTAAGCTGATGTTTGATTTCATTGATAGCACTCTCAAGTTTATTCGCTTCATCTCTTCTTTCGCTGGCCAGGTCCTTAGCTCTCCTTTCTAGTTCATCGTAGCGAGATAAGTCAAGGATACTGGCGAGTATTTCCTTACGTTCCCCGGGACGCTTAATGCTGAATTCATCAGCGTGTCCCTGCCGCAAGAAAGCGCTATTCTTGAATGTCTCGTAATCCAAACGTAAGAGCTCAATTATTTTCTGCTGAGTTTCCGTCTGAGAGTTGCCAGAAATTGCCCTAAAATCTCCATCACTGGCTATCTGAAGTTCCAAGACAGTTTGTCCTGAACGCAGCGGGCTAGGTTTTTTAATATGCTTCCGAAGAACACGGTATCGCTGCTGGCCGGCAGTAAACTCTAGCTCTACTTCCGTCTCTGGTTGTCCTTGGTGAATCAGGTCATCATCACTCTTAGTTCTGGATTTGCCCCATAGTGCCCAGGTCATGGCATCAAAAATTGCTGATTTACCATTGCCATTATTGCCATAGAGACAGGCCACATGAATGCCATCAAAGGATAGCGGCGGCACGTTATCTCGGTAACACATGAAGTTCTTTAGTGAGATCTTGACCGGTATCATTTCTTTAGATAACTCACTTATCGGCGTACGTTTAGCGCTAAAAATCTATTTCGTCTTCGCTGACAATCAACTTGGCAGCCTCTTCCCTATTCGGACAAATCTCGAGAAAATCACAGGTTCCGCAGTAATTATTTGGGGTGGCTGAATACTCCCTCTCCATGCGTATTCTATCGACCAGGTCGATTATATAGGAAGCAACTTGGTCTAAGTCTGCAGTGGTTGGCTTAAGAGTTTGGAATTTACCAACTTCCAAGTAAAGACAAGAGACTTTACTAATTGGCAAGTCTTGTTCTTTAGAAAGGATAAGGGCATAAATATGAAGCTGAGTTTGATTTGGTTCCGATAGCATTTTGCCAGTCTTATAGTCGATAACATGTAAACTGCCGTCAACTTCTTGGTCTACTCTGTCTATTCTGCCAGCCAAACTGATATTTGTGGAGAGTTCTACCTTATGATATTTCTCGACCATGAGCGGGGTAACCGATAAATCTTGACTCTGAGCGAACCAGCGTAATTGGTTAAGAGCCTTTTCACCCCACCTTTTCTCATCTTCTTTATCAGTAAACCCTTTGCGATTGCGCTGCCATTTCTCACGTAATAAGTGTTCAAGTTTTGAGATATTCCGCTCACAGGTTGGAACCGTAGACATAAAGTCCTTAAGCGCAGCGTGAACATGGTCACCCATAGTGAAATAAGGCCGTGGTTTTCTGTAAATATCGATCAAACCATCAATATACTGGAATTTGTACCGCCTAGGGCACTGTTGAAACATATTTAGCTTGTAGGAAGAAGCTTCAAACATACTTAAGATGCTGGCAGGATAGTCTTCATCATTTTCATATTCTTATCTCTATTTTATCACAATTGACTGCCAGGATAGCCTCAAGTAGAATATTTGTGCAAAGACTGATGTTTGAAGTTCTGACTGATAAACTGAACAAGGTACTGCATGGCCTTGGAAATAAAGGGAGGCTCAGTGAAAAGGATATTGATGATGCCTTGCGAGAGATACGTTTGGCTTTCCTGGAAGTTGATGTCAACTTTAAAGTAGTGAAAAGTTTTCTGGGTGGAGTAAGAGAGCAGGCTTTGACTGCTGAAGTGCTGGAAAGCCTTACGCCAGCCCAGCAAATTGTAAAAATTGTCAATAAAGAACTCATAGGCATCTTGGGTAGAGAGCCCGACCATCTCAAAGCAGCCAGTCAGCCGCCTTCAATTGTCATGCTTGTCGGCTTGCAGGGTTCAGGAAAGACTACTACTGCGGCTAAGCTGGCCCTTCATCTTAAACATTCTGGGCAGCGCCCTTTGTTAGTAGCTGCTGATACCCGCCGACCGGCTGCTGTTGACCAGTTGGTAATGCTGGGCAAACAGTTAGATATACCTGTCTACAGTGAAGACGCTGAGTCAGCACCATTGGTCATTTGTCGCCAATCTTTAAGGGAGGCTAGAGAGATAGCAGCTACTTGGGTGGTTATTGATACCCAAGGGCGTCTTCATATTGATGAGGCAATGATGAAAGAGCTAGCTAAACTGAGAGCTGAAGTTCGACCTTCAGAGACGTTGCTGGTGGTTGATGCTATGACTGGGCAGGATGCAGTAAACATAGCTGAGGAATTCAATAGGGACATTGGCCTGACTGGGCTTATTCTGACTAAAATGGATGGGGATGCCCGGGGTGGTGCTGCTCTTTCCATTAAGTTTGTCACTGGAGTCCCGATAAAGTTCATTGGCACTGGCGAAAAAGCAAATGCCCTTGAAATCTTTTACCCTGACCGCCTGGCATCCCGCATCTTAGGCATGGGGGATATGCTTACCCTTATTGAGAAGGCCGAGAAGGTTTTTGATGAGCAGCGTGTTAAACAGATGGAGAAGAAGATACGTACCTCAGAATTCGATCTTGAAGACTTTCTGTGGCAATTAAGTCAAGTTAAGAAAATGGGAACGTTATCACAATTAATGGAAATGTTACCTGGCCTTTCAAAGCTTACTCCAAGCATGCTTGATGGAAGCCAGGAAAGCCAGATGAAAAAAATAGAGGCTGTTATCCTATCTATGACTCCGGAAGAACGACATGCCCCGAATATTATCAATGGCAGTCGGCGGCGACGTATTGCGCAAGGCAGTGGAACTACGACCAGGGATATCAACCAATTGCTTAATCAATTTTACCAGATACAAAAACTGACTAAAATAGCAGCAAAGGGGAGGCTACCCAAGAATTTGATGGGTATGCTCAGGCAATAAGGAAGTTTTTAATCAGCAGTTCTGGTTAATCCCACAACAGTAAGCTCGCGGTTGCTGATTTCAACATTAGTTATCTCCAGTGGCCAGTCAGCTAATCTCAGCTTCAACATAATATTCACCACCTCTTCAACCCCGTTAGTCGCGGCTTGGGGCAGAGGCAGTTTACCCAAATCAAAATCTTCTATTGCTACTTTGAGGCCACCGTCCAGAGCTTGTATTTGCCCTTTTGCTCCTATTCTGGCATCAACGCCAGGAACGTCCACTTTAGCATAAATCATAAAAGCTTCCTTGCCGAAGTTAACCAATATCTCTCTCAATGGTAGTTCACCTTCGGCCAAAACCTCAATCAACTTGGAATTGATTTCTTTCTCAGTGATTACCAGACTCAACTCCTTTTCCTCCCCAGCATCAACTGCGTCTTTAACCTCCGTCTCGAAAGACTCGAACTTTTGGTTAAAACTTTCAAAAGCTTCACGGGATTGCCCTGGATCATACATTTCTGCTTGAATTGGAGGAGTCAGCAAATAAAGATAGTACCCCGTAACCAGAGCTATAATAACCAAAATTCCAATGATGCCAATAACGGTGATAAATCCCTTAATCAGCTTCATTTGTCCTCCTCCTTGTAGCTGGATGCCAGGCTGTTTTACTCTAGATAATCTTTAAGCCTTCGGCTTCGGCTAGGGTGGCGCAACTTGCGCAATGCTTTAGCTTCAATCTGGCGGATTCGCTCTCGGGTTACATTAAACTCCTTGCCTACCTCCTCCAGAGTTCGGGCTCGCCCATCCTCCAGTCCGAATCTAAGTACTATAACCCTTCTCTCTCTATCGGTAAGCTCAGAAAGTATTTTGTTTAGTTGTGCCTTGAGCAACTCTCGTGAGGCAGCATCGGCTGGTGGTAAACTAGATCGGTCTTCAATGAAATCACTGAGGTAG
>QYPU01000054.1 GCA_007280145.1 Dehalococcoidia bacterium
AACTCTAAGTTGGAATGTTTCTGGTGCTGAAACGATTACTATGTATCCAATGGCCAGCAGTGTAGGTTCAAGCGGCACCAAGCAGATATCACCAACCACCACTGCCACTTATACTCTAATAACTACCAATAGCGCTGGTACTACTACCAGAGCTATTATAATAACAGTTGCATCTGCTGGTGAGACCTCAATCGGCTGCGACCCAGTAAGTGGCAGAAACCAGGGCGTCGACTTTACCTGGGAACAATTGTGCTTGTCTAGTGAGTATCAGGTACAGCTTGCTAAAGACCCGGGCTTTACATTGATAGTTTTCGACTCCGGTGCCTATGCACCTGCCTCATCCACGTCGCCTGCACTACCTTACCCTGCTGGCGGAGCAATAGCATCTCCATCAACCATGGGTTCGGCAATAGCGTCACTGTCCGGGCTTGAGGCAGGTCATACTTACTACTGGCGGGTTAGAGTACGGAAAGCAGCCACCGGCCAGCTTATACTCAGCCCGTGGTCCGAAGTTAAAGCTTTTACCATCAAAGCTGGCTTGCCAGCATCAAGCCAGTATTTCGGAACCCAGTCGCTCAGTCCAAATAACGGTTGCACCGGATACCCAGTGAAACCAGTATCCTTCTCCTGGTCACCGCTTAAGGGGGCCACCAGGTACAAGTTTATCCTGGCTGAGGACGCGGCACTGACCGATGTCATAGCTGAAGCAGAAGTAGCCACCACCGCCTACAAGTATGAAGGTATGTTAGACTACAACACTAGCTATTTCTGGCGAGTGATGGCTATCGAGCCAGTGCCGAGTGACTGGAGTGCCACTTTCAACTTCACAACCACTACTGTGTCACTATCCCCACCAACATCAGAACCTGAATTGCCCCCGGTGACTCCACCGTGGGCCTGGGTAGTCATCAGCATCGGTACTGTCCTTGTAATTATATCAATAATCCTTATCTTCAAGGCACGCCGGGTGTAATATACTGCACCTATAAAAGATAGTGCATACGGGACTATTTTCTTATACTTACAGTTAGTTATAGGTTATTTACTGTAGATACAAGCTGCAGGATACTTAAGCTTAGCTCAATCTAGTCCATTCGTTGTTGAATTTACATGGAAGCCGCCCAGCGGGTATGATGGCTAAATTAGCAATAGTGCGGAGTTCAGATATGATAGACCAAGTCAGGTTAACAAGCTCGGAGCAGTTGACTCAAACTTCGGTACGGAGTACATTGGTGTATATTACTCGGGGTGGAGAATTCCAGTACGTTAGTTCCTTATTCTAAAAGCAAACAAGTTATGCATAGGAGAATTACTCAGGGCATATTACCTTAGTCTTGTTTACCCTGAGGATAAGAATATAGTCAGAAGGAAGGCAATAGAAAACCTGGAGAGGCTGAGATGAATAGTTTGTCAACACCAAAGCCCCCAAAGCGTATTGGGGAGCTAAGCGAGCTAGCTTATAATCTATGGTGGAGCTGGCATATAGATGCCCGGCAGCTGTTCAAAGTCTTGGATCGCCCTCTGTGGAAAGCTACAGGCCATAATCCAGTCAAATTACTGCAACAGATTG
This sequence comes from Dehalococcoidia bacterium, assembly GCA_007280145.1. Lineage (GTDB taxonomy): Bacteria > Chloroflexota > Dehalococcoidia > GIF9 > UBA5629 > QYPU01. The sequence goes on from QYPU01000054.1 coordinate 1,571, forward strand.
CCCCTTATCGGTTGGTAGCAGCCGCTGGAGACCCTATCTTCCTCAAGAATTACGACTCTGTTATTAGCGATTTCAAAGCCGATATGTCAGCAACTAGCACCTGGTTTAATACAGAATATCCCCATCTGGCGCAGCATACTATTGCGTATTTTTCACTGGAATTTGCTATCCATTACTCGCTTCCTCTTTATGCTGGCGGGCTGGGTATTTTGGCTGGTGATTATTGCAAAGAGGCAAGCGACCTCGGATTACCTATAGTGGGAGTGGGGTTTATGTATCCCCAGGGGTATTTTCATCAGTATATTTCTGCTGATGGCTGGCAGGAAGAGGCCTACGAGCAGTTGGGCTTCACTGAGGCACCTATCCATCCGGTACTTACTGCTCAGGGACAGGCGATGCATATTGAAGTTCCGTTAGATGCAAGGTCGGTTCATGTTGCTGTCTGGCAGGTGAATGTCGGTCGGGTAAAGCTCTATTTATTGGACACTAACGTTGAAGATAATCTCCCATCGGACCGTGGGCTTTCTGCTCGTCTTTATGCTGGCGACCGGGAAATGCGCCTACACCAGGAGATTGTTCTGGGCATTGGCGGCGTGCGTGTTCTCCGAGCACTCGGTATTGAGCCAGCCGTCTGGCATGCCAACGAGGGACATACAGCTTTCATGATGCTGGAACGCACTCGAGAGTTGGTAGAGAAAGGGCTTGATTTTACCGAAGCCGCTAATAAGGTGCGAGACACGACTGTTTTCACCACTCATACGCCAGTTCCGGCGGGTAATGATGTATTTTCTCTTGAGCTAATGGAAAGGTGCTTTCATCGCTACTGGGGCACTCTTGGACTGGACAGGGATGCATTCTTGAAGCTGGGTATGCAGGACTCAGATAATACGGTTTTCAATATGACTGTGCTGGGCTTGAGGATGGCTAACCAGCGCAACGGTGTCAGCCAACTCCATAGAGAGGTATGCCATCGAATGTGGCATTCTTTATGGCCTGATGCCACAGAGGAAGACGTGCCCATTACTTCAGTGACCAATGGAATTCATGTTCCCACCTGGGTGGCACCACAAATGGCCAGACTGTATGAAAGGCATCTTAGCCATGATTGGCTGAAAAGGCATGATGACCCGGCATTATGGGAACATGTGCTGGCTATTCCAGACGAGGAAATATGGGCAGTGCGTCGGTGGTTGAAGTATAAACTAATCGGTGCAGTACAAGATCGAGCACGAAAGCGATGGTCTGAAGACAATGTAGCACCAGTGCAGGCTTTAGCTATGGGAGCTTTGCTCGATACGGAAACACTTACTCTTGGCTTCAGCCGCCGTTTCACCGACTATAAGCGGGCTGCGCTTATTCTATATGACGTTAGCCGCTTGAAGCGTATGCTTCGAAGTAAATTGCAGCCAGTCCAAATAATATTCTCCGGTAAAGCACATCCTAACGATGAGCATGGGAAACAGCTCATCCAGGAGATATACACTGTGGCAAAAGACCCTGAGTTCGGCGGCCGAATAGCCTTCATCGAGGATTATGATATGCACATGGCACGTTATCTTGTCCAGGGCACCGATGTCTGGCTTAATACTCCTCGACCACTTCAAGAAGCTAGCGGCACTAGCGGGCAGAAAGCAGCCATTAATGGGGTGCCGCATCTTAGTGTGCTTGATGGTTGGTGGTATGAGGGTTACAACGGTACCAATGGGTGGGCTATTCATAATGATGTTGAGGCGATTGATCCAGCAGACCAAGATAAGGCAGATGCCGAAGAGCTTTATAGCTTACTGGAGAATAAGATTATTCCTCTTTACTATGAGCGTGATATAAATGGCGTACCACATGGCTGGATACGAATAATCAAAGAGACCATTCGTTCAAACGCACCCTTGTTCAGCGCTCGGCGCATGGCAAAAGAATATACCGAGCAGATGTATCTAGCTGCAGTTCAATCTAGCCAGCTCATGCAGATGGGAGAAAGGCAATCACCTGCAATCCCCAATACAAGTTATTCCCCCAGCCAGGCTCCGGAGACGCCTGCATCATCTCCAGCGTCTGTTTCCACTCATAGCACAAGCCGGACGAAAAAAGGTGCATAGTTTGAATTCATACAGAGCATGTCCTGATAGGTATCAATGCAGATACTCCTATTCTTCAGCAGGGAGGAATTGAGATGCAAAAGATTGGTGTTCTGACCAGCGGCGGCGATGCTCCGGGGATGAATGCCTGCATCCGGGCTGTGGTTCGTAGCACAGTGCAAAGAGGCGTTGAAATAGTAGGTATCCGCCGTGGCTACAGTGGACTCCTGAGCGGAGAGTTCGTCAAGCTGAACCGCCGTGCCGTAGCCAATATTATTCAACGGGGTGGCACTATTCTGGAAAGCTCGCGCTGTGAGGAAATGAAGACCGTAGAGGGGAGAACAAAAGCAATTCAAATCCTGGAGCGAGAGGGGATTGAAGGCCTGGTAATTATTGGAGGAGAAGGTACCTTCCGTGGAGCTGCAGCTATAGCTGAAGAGAGCCGCATAAAGCTAATCGGAATCCCTGCTACTATAGATAACGATGTCTATGGCACTGATTATGCCATCGGTTTCGATACTGCCATCAATACCGCAGTGGAAGCTATAGACCGGATTCGTGACACAGCGGATGCTTTTGAGCGTGTCTTCTTTGTGGAAGTGATGGGACGATTGTCTGGTTTCATTGCCCTTGAGGTGGGAATCGCTGGCGGTGCTGAGGAAATAATCATACCCGAAAAAGAGACTGACTTGGAAGAGCTGTGCCATACCTTGAGGGAAAGTTTCAAGAGAGGTAAGCGGAGTAGCATCATAGTGGTAGCTGAGGGAAATGAAGTAGGGCACACTGTGCAGATTGCCCAGTACGTCCAATACCGTCTCAAGGTTGACTGCCGTGTCTGCATACTGGGTCACCTGCAAAGAGGTGGAGCACCAACAGCAAGGGATAGGGTCTTGGCTAGTAAACTAGGTATTGCTGCTGCTGAGGGCATACTTAATGGGAAAGAAGGACATGTTGTCGGGGAAAATAAAGGGAAAGTAGTATATATCCCATTCCGGGAGATAGGGGAGAGGAAGAAGGAACTGGATATGCGTTTACTGAAATCGTCTAAGGTACTGGCGATGTAGATGTTTGCCCCAACTCAACTTTCACTTCATAATAAGCCTAAGCAACTCGGAGCACCAGCATCTATGAACCTCTACTTTGGTTGCATACCTTATACTACTCAATGCTAGCTCCAGGTAACCTGACTAGCAAAACGGGAGTATTCCCAGAACGCACAACCCTCTCCGCGACGCTCCCAAAGACCCAGAGTCCAATGCCTGAGCGGCCATGTGTCGACATGGCTACTAAATCAGCATTAATTTCATCGGCCAGCTTGATAATCTCGTGACCTGCAGCACCAACTCTTACCTCATACTTTACAGTGCTACCTCTCTCTCTAAGTTTGCTACCCATCTTCTTGAGGTAGCTCTGAGCACTCATCTTTAGCGGCTCCATCTCTTTTTCAGTATAGGGAACTTGGACAGCTGCATCCCCGGAGATGTGAACATGGTAAGCTAGTGCTAACACCTGGAAGAAAATAATTTCCCCTCCAAGCTTAGAGACAAGCTCCTCAATATATGGAACCACTGTCTCACCTTCTTTAGAACCATCCAGAGGGACAAGCATCTTGCTTAAGATATCCTTCTTATGCATATAAGGGTGGGCATTTTGGGCCCTGACAAGCACTACCGGCCGCCCCGTAGCTCTCAGCACCTTGTCAGCCACGCTTCCTAAAGCCCAGCGTCTAATACCAGAATGGCCATGCGTTGCCATAACAATCAAGTCAATGTTCCCGCTGTCTGCATAATCCACAATTTCCTCAGCAGGATTACCAACCAAGATTGTTGAATCTACCTTGATGATTCTCTCAGACGGCTTCTCAAGATATCTCTCAGCCCTTTCTCTCATGGACTCAACAGTTTTCTGGATGTAGGACTGGAACATCTGTTGGTCCTGCTCTTCAGCCGAATGACTAACAGATATCAGGGTAATCTCGGACCCAAGTCTTCCAGCCAGCTCCTCGGCGTAGGGGAGAGCTACCTCAGCTATTTCTGAACCATCTAACGGGACAAGTATTTTTTCGTACATTTCCTACCGCTGTCCTGAATATCATTGTACCATATCTCTCGGATTTAATTTGAGTCGGAATAGCGTTGCCCCACTCCTGAAATACCAAAACCAGATGTCGGCAAAATATCGGCGAGAGGGGGGTGGTTTGAATGTGAGCCGCCAGGGGCTCGAACCCTGAACCTGCTGATTAAGAGTCAGCTGCTCTACCTGTTGAGCTAGCGGCCCAAGCAAAAGCTATGTTAGCATCCACAAACAATACAAGTCAAGCTAGTCTCTACTTTTTGATTCATTCGAGACATGCTATAATGAAGCTAAGCTCAGCCTGCGCGGTGAAGACAGTGGTGAAGCCTTTCGAAATCATCGACCATACCGCAGATATTGGCATTGTTGCCTACGGAATTGATAGTAAACAACTCTTCGCTAATGCGGCCATTGGACTTTTTAGTTTAATGGCAGAGCTAGATGATATCAAGGAAGGCGTCCGGCGTGATTTGGAGCTATCGGCTGAGGACGAGGAGATTTTACTGGTAGAGTGGCTAAACGAACTTATTTATATCTTCGATGTCGAACATATAGTCTTTAAACGGTTTGAAATCGATGAGCTTACCAGCAATCAAATTAAAGCCAGGTGCTTTGGGGAAAAGATAAAACACGGGCAATATAAGCTAAAGAGAGAGATTAAAGCAGCCACTTACCACATGCTAAGGATAAACAAAGATAGTAGCGGTTACCAGGTGCAAGTCATCTTTGATATCTAGGAGGTGAAAGCATGTCAAAATGGGAAGGACAACTCAATAAAATAGATGACTACCGTTGGGAAATCCCGCGAAGCTATAAGCCAGGAATGCGAGTCCCCGGCTTGGTCTATACTGATGCGGCAATGTTGGAGAGTATTAAGGAAGAGCAATCGCTGGAGCAAATAGCCAATGTGGCTTTCCTGCCCGGCATAGTTGGGCGCTCAATGGCAATGCCTGATATCCATTGGGGCTATGGTTTCCCTATAGGTGGGGTTGCCGCTACTCGAGTAAGCGATGGCGTAATTTCGCCAGGTGGCGTCGGCTACGATATCAACTGTGGCGTAAGACTGCTGCGTACCAATCCTAATGAAACTGAGGTAAGGCCCAAAAT
>QYPU01000071.1 GCA_007280145.1 Dehalococcoidia bacterium
GCCATAACCTCTTTATTAGCCGTAACCACGTGCTTGCCACTGATGAGACACTCTCTTATATATTCAAAGGCAGGATGCTCACCACCGATAAGCTCAATAACTATATCTATTTCAGGATGGCTAACTACCTCTGCAAACTGGGTAGTGAAAAGATGAGGTTCAATTCTCATCGAGCCATGCTTAGATAAATCCTGTTCCATGACCTTTTTCAAAACCAGAGAACTGCCTGCTTCTCTAGCTAAGGTATCTGATTTCCCCATCAAGACCTTAGCCACACCGCTCCCAATCACACCCAAACCCATCAGGCCAATACCAATACTCTCCTTAGCTACCATAGACTATGACCCCCTATCTTTAAGAACCCTGGCTGCTGCCCAGGCCTTCTGCTCCTCATCCAGGTAATTCTCTATCAAGCTATTTTCTTTTTGTTCGTCAAGCCAATCTTCAAAAGCCTTCGACTTAAGCATTTCTCTGGCCACATCCTCAAGCTGGCGATTAACATCTTTATCCAAAACCTTAACCAGCCAATAACCCCCCTGCGTTTGAACAGCTTCATCAGAAATTGGCTCACTCAAAGCACCGGGCTCAAGAGTAAAAGCAGCTTCAGCAACAGCCGGGCTTCCAGATTCTCTCCGCAGCCAGCCGAAATCACCTCCCGCTTCCTTGCTACCTGAATGTTGGGAATGTTCCTGAGCCAGAATAGCAAAATCTTCACCAGCCTCTAACCTGGCCCTTATCTCCTCTGCTTCCTGGCGACTCCCCAGCAGAATTCCCCTGGCATGGCTCCCCTGGCTCTCATCCCTCTCAATCACTTCTATCAACCAGTAACCAATTCCTTTAGCAACCGACTCATCGTAGGTTGGCTCACTTAGTGCTCCCGGCTCAAGATTAAAAGCAATATCCTCAAGCGAAGAGCCTTCCAAAATACCCAGCACATCCAGAAAACCCTTGGGTAACCAACCGAGGTCACCCCCCATCCCTTTAGTCATCGCTTCCGTAGAGAATTCCTTTGCCAGGGAGGTAAAATTATCGCTGGTCCCGAGTCTATCTATCACCTCCTCAGCTACCTCTTCACTTTCCAGGAACATCGCTTGAACCTGCACCTGCTCACACACAGTCGGCACCTGCGGGTCAAAATAGTCCTCAAGCAGTTTATCTGTCAACACCTTAGCAGTAACTAAATCCCTGGCTACATCATTATCAGGCAGGTTGAGACTAGCAAGCTCACCGCTTATTTCCCCAGCGCTTACACCAATCCCCAGGGCTGTTGCCCCTTGCTTTATTAACTCGTTCTGCTCAATAGCCTCAACAGCTTTGTCCACCATAGCCGGGACCATGTCAGACTCCTGCCCTCGAGTATAAATATCAAGGACTTTTATATAATAATCCATATCGAAGACAGTATCATTCACCCTTACCACTGGCTGATGAAAAGGTTTAACTTCGTCATCATAATATCCATAGCCAACATAACCCACAATAAAAGCAAAAAAGATGGCTCCTACAATCATTATTCTATGCTGCAGCCGCTGCTGGCGCTGCCACTTAGACAGTTGACGTTTAGTAGGTGGCCGCTTAACTTCAGGTTTCTTTTGCTTCTTAGCCAAAATCTAAAGTCCTTTCATTATTTGTTTAGGATAGCTGAGTCAAAACTTACATTGTCCTGATTGTCCACTTATGATAACATATTGCTAGAGGCAAAAGCCACGGGGTGTAGCGCAGCCTGGTAGCGCACCTGAATGGGGTTCAGGTGGTCGCCGGTTCAAATCCGGCCACCCCGACTTTAACTTGAAAATAAGATGGTTAGACTTCCCGGCAATGAATTGTTCAACGCCGCCTTCGAAACATGGGTAGCAGCCACATGAAGGCAATTATGCCGAAGAACGGTGATATTTGAATTCCTCTAGTGCCACCTTTTTGTGTCACAGTGGCCGGAGACTTGCCAGGTGCTTCCAGGGCAGTCATAGCCTCATCGGCAACTTCATAAGCTGTTAGCTGAGCTCCCATATATTGCTCTGGCATCCACCCCAGATGGTTGTTTCCTCCAGTTGCCTCAGCCCAAACCCAACCAGATTCACCATCAAGGGCTAGACTCCTATTGGCTCTCTTATACCCCGGTAGATATACTAATGTTGCCGCATGACCCGGTGCCAATACTATAGCTGAGCGATGACCTGCTCCCTTATACATAACGGCAAGTAAAATCGCATAATCCTCGCAGTCACCGTAGGTGAAGCCTTCCAGCTTAATAGTAGCTGCCACTTCATCGGCATTCTGAGCAAACTCTTTGAAGCCAAATTGGTCGGCATCAGCGCTATATCTAATCTTATTACGGGCAAAGGTAAAAATTTTCTCCGCCCTTTGGCTGAGGTCCGGATAACCTTCGGCAAATTTCTGACCAAGCCGGTATGCTTCATCAGCATTTTCTCCCAAGCTTTCGAAGACAATAACGGGGCGAAATTCTGTTTCCGAAAAGACCTGGAAGAAACCGCCTTGACCAGTACACCGAGTTCGGCACACATCCCACTCATCGAAGACCTGCCCCTCCTCCTCATAGAAATCCTCAGATGACTTAGCCAGGGTAGCAGCAGGTATTGTCAATGCGAAAATTATTACTGTTGAAATAAGGATACATTGCAGCGGCTTCATTATGATGCCTCTTACAGCGGCGTAGTCAGAGCAGCGTGCATTATTAAACCAAAGAAGAGCAAATAGCCGAACACATAGATTCCTACGGCAATAGGACTTTTCCCAATACTCCCAAAAGGTATCTTCGGCGTCAGTTTATCTATAATATGAAACAGAGCTATCCCCAGAAGAAGGCTCACTACAAAGCTGATAGCTACCGTTCCTAGCCTTCTAGCATCAACCAAACTTTCTAAGAGGCCAGCACCAACTACGACAGGCCCGGTTACGGCTCCATGTATAGCTAACCCCACCAGGATGAAGAATCCAGCGACAAACAGTCCCACCGAAACCGGGTCTTTACCTATACTTTCTCGTTTATGAATGTGCGGGGTGAGGGCATCCAACACCCTGATGCCAAGCCAGCCTAAAAAGGCACAAATGAAGGCCAGAATGATAGTCCTGGCTACCCAAAGTAATACCACTATATAGAAGCCAGTAGTCGGACCTAGCTCAAACATATATCACTACCTCCACTGCTCCAATAAGCAAAGTCTAGCATAAGCCCTATTGACCTGGCAACCTTCGCAGACACTCAACTCGACACTCTGGCTTATTATCGACCAGCATGCTTTTTCGTCAAGGCAAAGAAGGAAATGTCCAGACGCTGTAGAGCTTGACAAAAACAGTCCTGCTATCTAAAGTGTCCAGTGCTAGGCTGCGCCTTTTTACTGATGACACCTATAGTATCTATGGAACCTTGCTATATTGCTCTATACCATTCTGGTGAGTTAGAGCGCCGTGCTCAGGCACTTGAAGCCAGGCTAGCCTCATGTGATATCTGTCCCAGAGAATGTAAGGTCAATCGATTAGAAAATGAACTGGGCTTTTGCCATTCAGCTTATCTTCCCATAGTCCCGGCAATCTGTGCTCATCAAGGGGAAGAACCCGCTATTTCAGGAAGCAGCGGGTCAGGAACGATATTCCTTGGCAATTGTAATATGAGGTGTGTTTATTGCCAGAACTACCAGATAAGTCAAAACTGGAAAAGGCAAAAAACGAAGGAAATGGATTGCCATACCCTGGCTGAAAGTATGCTCTACCTGCAGGATGAACTAGGCTGCCACAATATTAATTTCGTTTCTCCCTCTCACTTCGTTCCTCAGCTAGTCCAGGCAGTTCTGGAAGCAGTACCTATGGGGCTTCGGGTACCACTAATCTACAACACTAACAGCTACGATTCTATTGCTTCTCTGAAAGAGCTTGATGGCATAATAAGCGTTTATCTGCCTGACTTAAGGTACGCCTCTGATAACTGGGCTAAAAAGTTCTCGCACACCCCAAATTATGTAGCACAGGCTCGCCAGGCCATCAAAGAGATGTATAGACAAGTTGGAGACCTGGTAGTAGATAACTTTGGCTTGGCACAACGGGGGCTAATTGTGCGCCATCTTATTCTGCCCAACGGACTGGCAGGTAGCGAGGAATCGCTAACCTGGCTGGCTCAGGAGCTATCACCCACGGTGACAGTTAGCATAATGTCACAATACCTACCGTTACACCGGGCACAACGAATACCATTGCTTTCCAGAACGATTTCAAGGGCTGAGTATGAATCGGTCCTCCAGTTACTATCCGACGCAGGGCTGGAAAACGGTTGGATTCAGGAAATGGGAGCGTCAGCTAACTACGTCCCCGACTTTGAACGAGAAGGGCACCCTTTTTCCCCGGCTCTTGATAGACAGAAATGACGCTGCTTTTTTATACTTCCCAACATCATATTTGGTTCACATTCTCTACAGAGAAATTCGGGGGGGCAGTCACATTCTATTAAGATATTCCATTCCACTTTGGCTAAGTGTATAATCAAAGGAGTAATCCCGGAATAAAATGACCATCTTGGCAGGATTCACTTATTATATGAGGGAGGTTTGAATGAATACCAAGGAGCTATTCGGCAAGGAAGTCCTGGATGTAAATGCCAACAGGGTAGGTAAAGTAGCTGATATTGATTTTGATATGCGACAAGGGGTTATCAACCATATTGTAGTGAAGGCAGGGTTAACTAAGAAATATGACGTTAGCTTGGATAAAATAGACAAAATTGGCGATAAAATAGTTCTAAGTATCGGAGGCTATGAGCTAGGTAAGAAACCATAGTGACCCGAATAGGAATCAATAAAGATGGAATTTAGAATGTTTACTCCAACAACTACTTTGTTCGCGGATACGGAAAAGGGGCTTAAATGAGTTTCCCAAAAGATTTTGTATGGGGAGCAGCGTCAGCCTCGTACCAAATAGAAGGTGCTGCACATGAAGATGGAAGGGGGCTTTCAGTATGGGACATATTTTGCCAGAAAGAGGGAATCATCTGGAGCGGGCAATCCGGTGACGTGGCATGTGACCACTACCACAGATACAAAGATGATGTATCCTTGATGAAAGAAATTGGGCTGTGCGCATACCGACCATCCATCTCCTGGTCCCGCGTTATCCCACAAGGAACTGGTGCCATAAATCCGAAGGGGCTTGAATTTTACGATAAGCTTATCGATGAGCTTCTAGCTGCTGGTATTCAGCCTTACGTCACACTTTTTCATTGGGATTATCCATATGAACTGTATCGCCGCGGCGGCTGGCTGAACCAGGATAGCTCCGACTGGTTCGCAGAATATGTCAAGGTGGTGGTTGAAAAGCTTTCCGACAGAGTCAAATACTGGATAACACTGAATGAGCCACAATGTTTCATTGGCCTGGGGCACCAATTCGGAATACACGCACCGGGAGACAAGTTGGAGCCTGCTGAATTGTTGACAGCAGCTCACAATACACTGTTGGCTCATGGCAAGGCCGTGCAAAC
>QYPU01000098.1 GCA_007280145.1 Dehalococcoidia bacterium
CCGCAGCCTGCGGCTAGCTCTTCCAAGACAATACTGCATTCTACATTAGAAGCGTCGCTGCCTCCATATTCGTTAGGGATGGGCAATCCTAAGATGCCTACCTCGGCTGCTTTTTTGAAAATAGCTTCAGCTAATTTACCATCTTCGTCTTTCTCAAACTTGGCAGCGACTGGCTTAATCTCCTTCTCAGTGAATTCTTTGGCTAGTTTTTGGATGGCTAATTGTTCTTCTGACAAAGTAAATCCTAGCACCTGTTTTTCTCCTTATCTCCTTGTTGTTCTTAGTGTAACCTAATTTAGCATCGTCGACAAGCAAATGCGTTGAAATTTTGAAACTTGCATTACTCTTTTGTTGACCCGTGGGGGGTAAGGTAAATATAATTGTCATTGGTTAAACCTATGGACGTTAAGCCAAGAGTGACCTTTTATACACTAGGCTGCAAGCTCAATCAAGCTGAGACCGAGCTTCTGGCTCGGCAATTTACCGAAGCCGGGTATTGCGTTGTTAGTGGGGACAGGGCAGATATTTGCATTCTCAACACCTGCACGGTTACCCACATTGCCGACCGCAAAACCCGACATTTATTGAGACTATTGCGTAAAAAAAATCCTGAGGCCTTGGTCATTGCCACTGGCTGCTATGCGGAAAGAGCTCCTCGAGAGCTGGCTCAAATTGGTGCCGACCTCGCTGTTGGCAATGAGCACAAGATGCACCTGTTGGAATTGATAAGAGAAAGGCATGGTTCTGTGCCCTACCGCCCAGCGGGGCAGTTTGTTGCTGATGGCATTAAGCGGGTCCGCAGTTTTATAAAAGTTCAGGACGGCTGTAACGATTTTTGCGCTTATTGCATTGTACCTGAAGTGCGACGGCGGGAATATTGTCTGCCGGTGGCGGAGGTAATTAACGAGGTGAAGGCAAGGGCCTCCGCTGGCTATAAGGAGGTTGTCCTCACCGGGACTAAAATCGGTGCCTATAAGCGCAATGGGGATAATCTTGGTCAGCTAGTTCAGCAAATTCTTACAGATACGAAGGTGGAGCGGCTGCATCTCTCCTCTTTGCAGCCTCAGGAGATCTCTCCAGAGTTTCTCAGCCTGTGGCAGGACCATCGACTATGTCGTCATTTTCACCTGGCGCTGCAGAGCGGCAGTGATGCTGTGCTTAGACGAATGAGACGCCATTATTCTATTGCTGATTATCAGGAGGCGGTATCCTTAATCCGCCAGGCTATGCCTGATGCAGCCATCACTACCGATGTTATGGTTGGCTTCCCTGGGGAAAGCGATGAGGAATTTGAACAAAGCTATCGCTTCTGTCGAGAAATTGGCTTTGCCAATATTCATGTCTTTGCTTATTCCCCTCGCCCGGGGACTTCGGCGGCTGAGATGCCGGGGCAGGTCGGTGATAGGCTGAAAAAAGAGCGCAGTCTGAGAATGCTGGAGCTGGCTCGGCAAAATGCCCACAGGTTTTGTGAGCGATTTCTGGGGCAAAATACGAGGGTCTTGTGGGAGAAAGAAGTGGCTCCAGGCAGCGGGATATATTCTGGGCTTAGTGATAACTATATCAGAGTGTTCATTGATAGCCGCCAGCCTCTAACCAGTCAGCTTTTGCAGGTACGGCTAGTTGGGCTACATAAGGAGGGGGTGTGGGGGGAGGTCATGAAGTGAAGATTAGAGTTAAAGTGACTCCTAGTTCGAAAACTGAGGGAGTTACCCGGGAAGGCGATTATTTTTTGGTAAAGGTCAAAGAGCCTCCAAAGGAAGGAAAAGCCAACAATGCAGTTGTCAAGCTGTTAGCTGAGTATTTTGGGGTTTCGCGGAGGCAGGTAGTTATCTCTAATGGCTTTAAAAGCAGGAACAAGGTTGTCGAAGTTTCAAGTTGACTAAAGTGCTATACTAGAACACGACTTGAAATTTTAGTGAGCAGGATAGAGAATCTAATACCTGAGGAGGATAAAAGCTTTGGCACGTATGAAAGTGATTGTTAATCCGATTGCCGGTGCTGGTAAAACGGCCAAGAAATGGAGACACATCATTGGACTGCTGAGAAGCCTTGGGCTGGACTTCGAATATGATTTGACAGAAGCCCCGGGCCATGCCACCGAGCTGGCTGAATCAGCAGCCAAGAATGGCTGTGAGCTGGTGGTGTCTGTGGGTGGTGATGGCACAATCAACGAGGTCGTAAATGGCCTCTATAATGCTAACAGTTTTGGGGATGTGGCACTGGGTATTATAAGCACAGGGACAGGTGCTGATTACATCCGTACCTTTGGCTTACCTCGTAGTTACGGAGAAGCCTGCCGACGCCTGGTGAAGCCAGGAAGGCGTACAGTGGACCTTGGCGTCGTTGAATATGCAAATGGTGGCCATATGGAGAAGCGACTCTTTGTAAACTTCGCTGGTCTGGGTTTCGATGCCGAAATCGTTAGGGCCACTACTCAAGAATTTAAGGCTCTGGGTGACATGGCCTCTTATCTCATGGGGTTAGTCACCACCCTTGCACTTTATAGGAATAAAGAAGTATCGATTACGATTGACGGAGAAGTAGAGAAAAGAAGGATTTGTACCGTCTTGATGAGTAATGGCAAGTATGGAGGAGGAGGTATGCTTACCGCGCCTGACGCTGACCCTGCGGACGGCCTTTTCGATGTTGTGATAATAGGCGATTTGACCAAACCAGACCTCCTCCGGTCATTGCCACGGATCTATAAAGGTACTCACGTGACCCACCCCAAGGTTAGCGTGAAGAGGGCGCGAGAGATAGAGATACACCCCGCACAGCAGATGGCTGTTCAGGCTGACGGCGAGCTTCTGGGAGAAGCCCCGGCCCGCTTTAGTATCCTGCCTGCCGCATTAACTATTGTCGTCTAGATAGCATGTAGCGCCAAAAGCATGCCCTCATTTATGCAGGCTGGTGGCACATCAGGTTAGCCGTAGTGTGGGACATTTCATACTTGCCTCCGTGTCATTGAGAGCCCTTCGCCCTCTGTCATTCTGAGGGAGCCCTTCGCCTTGTGTCATTCTGGTGAGCCGAAGCCCTGAGTGCAGCGAAGAATCCCTGGCTCAGGATAAACTCCGCGAAGCAATCTCGGCAAACCACAGTCAATAGTCATAAGTCCAGAGTCAAGAGTCGAAGGGTTTGTCTTTGCGAGGAGCGCCAGCAACGAAGCAATCTCGGAGGATGAGGGGTGGTGCACCCCTCCCAAAACCCCAATCCATGGGTATAAATTCAAAAGGGTCACCTCTTGGGGACAATGGCAGGAGTTAACACTTTTAAATTTCAATCTGTCATTTTGCATTTTTGTTTTTAATTTTCAATTTTTAGTTGGATTGCCACGGCACTCCGTGCCTCGCAACGACACAAAGGGAAGGGCTCGCAAGGACAGTTAGATTTCTTCTATTACTTCTTTTATGTCGGGTACTTCCTGTATGAGCTGGTCTAACGAGACTTCTTCTCCGGTTATTCTGAAAGCTCTCTTTGCTGACGGTGAAGCTATTACAACATCAACTGGTTGCTTAGCACCAAAAAATGAAATAGTGCCGCCACTGCGCTGACAGTTCAGTGACATTCTTACTACTGGAATTAGGGTCACTCTACTGACCGTCACGGGATTGCCTATTATTACCTTTTCCATTTAGTCGAAACTAGTGTTTTCGCAGCCCTCATTGTAGGCAATGAGAAAGCGGAGCCCATGATAGGTGTAACGAGTTGAATAGGCCATAATCTTGCAGTTCCATATAAATAGCCATCGAGGATTGCCTCATCACCAAAGGAAGGCTGTACTCTTATCGCACGAGGGAAAAACGAACTAAGAAGGAGGTTAGCCGGTGCGATAAAGGCAAAGAGTAGCCCGGTGTCAGCCGGGTTATCAAGCCCCACCCTGAGATTTGCTCCGAACTCTCTAAACTTAAGATGGCTAAGAACGTCCCTCAGTAGGCGTATGATTTGGCTTAGCAGCCCTTTGGTTCGCAGGATTTCGAAAACTAGCCTAACGCCTTCTCCTCTCTCTCTGAGCTTTTGCTTGCCTTCAACCTTCCCCTTTTCTGCTTCGGGCTTCTTCTTTTCTCGCCTTACTTCCCTGCTAACCAGGCCAAAGAGCCAGACCAGCCTCATCCCGAATCTTGGCCTTCCGTGCACATCCATGTGAAGCGCCACATCAAGCGGCACGGAGAGGACAAGGATGATGAATGCGGCTAGGCTAACTAGAGCGATAACAATCCACAACTATTTTGGTCCCTCTTTTTTTCCTTTCCCCCATTTGTCGGCAAATTTCCCCACCATATCAGGTACTGTCTCACCTAGTTTTTCTATTACGTTCGCCATCCCGCCTTTGATTGGCTCTATCCTGGCACCATCTTTATCGATGATGAGCACGGCAATGGGCTTTACGCCGGCACCACCTGCGGTAGCACCTCCTCCAGCACCCTCGCTTGTTTGTTTGACCTCTCCCTTACCCGAGCCACCTCCGGCGCCAAAACCAAACCCGATACTTATCAGAGGAATTATGGTTGTACCTTCAACAGTTATGGGTTCTCCTACTACCGTTTTGGTGTTAAGCACCTTCTCAATTTCGCCCAGAGTTGTCTGAACCAGTTTCTCAATGTCTTCCATCATCCCCTCCTTTTCTTATTCTCTATAAACTATTATATCATTATCTCAAGGAATGCCGATAGGCGGTTGGTCCCAAGCCGTGAGCACTTCTGCCTCGCCATCGGTAATAGCAATAGTCTTCTCAAAGTGCCCGGAAAGACTGCCATCAGCAGTAATAACCGTCCAATGATTGTTTTTAACCTTAGTTTCCCACCCACCAATATTCACCATCGGTTCAATCGCTAATACCATTCCTTTTTGAAGCACAGGACCACGCCCTGGTGGTCCGAAGTTTGGTATTTGAGGCTCCTCATGCATCTCTCGCCCGATGCCATGCCCGGTATATTCACGCACCACCGAAAAGCCCCTTGACTCGGCATGATGCTGAATGGCTGCTGATATATCACTCAGATGCGCTCCGGGATGGGCAACAGCGATACCGGCTTCAAGTGAACCCTTAGTTGTTTCCAGAAGCTGCTTAGCTTTAGGGCTTATGTTGCCAACCCCTACTGTTATGGCAGCATCACCATGAAAACCATCAATGATGGCACCGAAGTCTAGAGAGACAATGTCACCCTCGCATATCACCCGGTCCCCGGGGATACCATGTACCACTTCATCATTTATTGATACACAGAGGGTAGTGGGGAAACCTCTGTAGCCTTTAAATGACGATGTGGCTCCATATCTTGCTAGCTCCCTTACTGCGATGT
This sequence comes from Dehalococcoidia bacterium, assembly GCA_007280145.1. GTDB lineage: Bacteria > Chloroflexota > Dehalococcoidia > GIF9 > UBA5629 > QYPU01. The sequence continues at coordinate 5,301 of QYPU01000098.1, forward strand.
CATCGAGTTGACGAGTTGTCATTCCAGTCCTTATCTCCTTAGAGAGTGTCCTCAGGATGGAAGCAACGATGCTTCCCGCTTGCCGCATAGCAGCAATTTCATCGGGGGATTTAATGATGATTGCCATTTATCTGGTTAATAAGCCAGTTAAAGTAATAGTTTACAGTATAAACATCGGAATGAGAGCCGTCAAGCGGAGGGCCGTCAAGCGGAGGGCGACAGTTTATATGGGCTTTTGCGGGGGGGGGCGCTTTAGTGTATAATATCCATTGAGTTTTCAGGACAAGTCAAGCTGGCGTTCTAATTGTGGGACTACCTTCACCTTCACTGACGGCGAACAAAAATTCTTCGTGTCTAAAGGTTTTGCTAGCGAGCCTGAATGATGTATTTTGTAATCCTTCCGGGTTAACCAGAGTACAGAGCGATGTACAAATAGGCACCAACCAGCAGCAAGGAGGAGCGAGTAGTGAGTTCAAAGCAGGGTGACGAGCTTAAATCCCATCTCCTGTATAGGAATGGTAGTGGTGAGTTAGACTCTGAGGATATTCTTGATATGAGGTCTGAGGTTGAGTCACCAGGACTTCCTGCCAGTGGTCGGGGCGCTTCTGGTGAAGAGGGGCTAGAGAAAGATATTGCTAAAATTGCCTTGCCTTGGGAAGATGAAGAATCTGC
>QYPU01000045.1 GCA_007280145.1 Dehalococcoidia bacterium
AGCCAAATTGTTATATTGTTTTTACAGCGCTGAAAACTTCAAACACATGGGGGCATCTAGAATGCAGATAGCTCCCTTGAAAAACGGGAGGCGTATTTACCATTAACCGAATAAAGTCAGTATAATAGCACCATGTTTGAGCTCCTGTTCTGGCTCTACCTGGTCAATGCGGTGCTGTTGATAACCCACGAGATTGACTCGGCGTACTGGAAAGAATGGGAACTGTTCAAGCTCCCTGGAGGCAGCACAGGATTCGTGCTACTCCATTTGCCGCTCGTCTTCCTCATCCTGTGGGGATTGGTACTAGTATTCCAGCGCTTATTCGCTGGCCTGGCATTCTCACTCATTCTAAGCCTCGGTGGAATTTTCGCCTTCACCATTCATGTCATATTCATCAAGAAGGGCAGAAATGAGTTCAATGTGCCGGTCTCCCTGTTTTTGCTTATAGCGACCATGTTAGTCTCGCTCGTTCAAGCCGCCTGCACAATTTACCTTTTCATGATCTAAGTTAACAATTCATCGAATTGTTGGATGAGTCAGGCGAAATCGGGCATACAAATGTCGGCAAAATGTCGGCAGAAGATAAAGAAGTAAATGGTAGGCCGTGCAGGTCTCGAACCTGCGACACCCTGATTAAAAGTCAGGTGCTCTGCCAACTGAGCTAACGGCCCATCGAATGCCATTATTATATAGCTGTTAGTGTGAACGTTCAAACTTTTATGGATAATTGCTGCCAGGGTGATTTAAGAAAGTCGTTTGTCTAAGAGCAGCGTCTATGACTGGTCTACAGGGTGAACCTGTTCAGAAGGCAGGAGAGTGTGAATGTACTGGGCAAGAGCCGGATGTATGTCACAAATGTAACCATCTTTGGTTGTCTCCACAGAAAAGGTTACTCTGGCCGGCCTCTGCGTCGAGTTGCTAAATTTGCTGAACCCAACCTCATCCCAGGGCATCTCCGTTCCCAATACATCCAGCATGCCTCGCACATCCCGTGGTCCCTCAAGCATTACTTCGAAACGGAGTCGTTGCGCCAATATATTAAGTTGTTCGTTTTTCAGTTTTATCCGCATATCCTCAATCCCGCTCTGGAGTTGCCACTTTTTTACATAATGCTTGCTCACTATCTACAAAGAGCTTCAACATAAACTTTACTCTTTTATCCTTAAAGTTTGCAAAGTCTACCATATCCTTCAGGGACAATCAACTTCCCAATGGAGTGCGGCAAATCTTTTATTTTATTTAGAGGTGATGTAGGAGCGACCACAAGCACAAATGTGGTTATGCTAATGTAGCTATATTATAATATACCGTCAGTCTTATGTAGGGAGAAAACGAGATTGCGGATTGTTCGCTTTGTCACCCGGGGTAAGGTCAAATATGGTGTGTTGGCGGAGAACGTTGTTCGTGGATTTCAAGGCAGTCCCTTTGCCCATTTTAAATGCCCTGGGAACTCAGTCACACTTGATGGAAGTACCTGCAAGCTGGAAGAGGTAAAGTTACTTGCTCCTTGCCGCCCTTCCAAAATAGTTTGTTTGGGGCTTAATTATCGCAGGCATGCTGAAGAGGCTAAACTGCCTATACCTTCCGTGCCGCTTATTTTCCTCAAACCCTCTACTGCAGTCATCGGCCCTGATGACAGCATCATCCTGCCCCATCTCTGGAGACGCGTCGACTATGAAGGCGAACTGGGTGTGGTCATTGGCAGGAAGGCAAAGGATGTGACGGAGGATAAGGCAAAGGAATACGTGATAGGCTATACTTGTTTTAATGATGTTTCGGAGCGCTATGTCCAAAGTGAAGATGGCCAGTGGACCAGGGCCAAAGGTTACGACACCTTTGCGCCAATAGGCCCTTGTATAGAGACGGAGGTTGACCCGGATGAGCTGAAACTTGAGACATATCTCAATGGTGAGCTCCGCCAGTCTGCTTGTACTAGCGACCTGCTCTTTGGAGTGTCCAAGCTAATCAGCTTTATTTCAAGTGTAATGACACTGCTGCCAGGTGATGTTATAGCTACAGGCACGCCGTCGGGTGTTGGCTGTGTGAAGCCGGGTGATGTGGTCGAGGTCAGAATAGAGAAGATTGGCACATTGAGGAACTTTGTGGCGGACCAAAGGTGATAGGCCTGTTTTGTGCTATGTTACAGTCTGGCTTTTTGTTATAATATCAGATAATTTTGCTAATGTGGGATACATGTTGCTCTAAATTAAGAATAGAAAGGAAGGAAAAGAAATGTTTCGAATGTTACCGCCGAAAGTTAGGGATTTCTACAACCGGGCAGTGGAAGATTATGAAGGCTTCTGGGAAGACGCAGCCCTGAATGCTATGGATGATATCCACTGGTTCAAGAAGTGGGACAAAGTTTTTGAGTGGGAGTATCCTACTTTCAGGTGGTATATAGGTGGTACCACTAATATAAGCTACAGTTGTCTGGATAACAAAGTGGGGCAGGGAAAAGGTGACAAGGTAGCTTTCATTGCTGAGTCCGGTGATACCGGAGAGATAAGGACTGTTACCTATACACAACTCCTGGACCTTGTGAATAAATATGCCTCTGCGTTAAGAGGTATGGGAGTGCAAAAAGGTGACCGAGTAGCCATTTATATGCCGATGGGTATTGAATCAGCGGCAGCTCTGCTTGCCTGTGCCGGGATAGGTGCAGTGCATATGGCGATATTTGCTGGCTTCTCAGCAGGAGCAATTGCAGATAGACTGGAGTTGACTGGCTCTAAGTATCTTCTGGCTCAAGCCAGAGGAAGCAGGAGAGGTAAACCGGTGCCGCTGAAAGAAATGGTAGATGAGGCGCTGGAGATACTTCCTTCCGAGAATCAGGTCAAGACAGTAGTGGTTCTCACCCATGAGAATGATGCGGGTGTCCCAATGAAAGAGGGCAGAGACATATATTGGGATGAGTTTCTAGCCAAAGGCGAAGGCTTTAGCTTTGATTATGTCGTTATGGAGTCTAATGAACCTCTATTCCTGATACCTACCTCGGGAACTACTGCCAGGCCTAAGGTTACAGTGCAAAACCATGGTGGTTATCAGTTGTTCTGTTACTGCATGGGGAAATGGATGTATGACTTGAAGCCTGATGATATGTGGTTTTGCACCTCGGATATTGGTTGGGTGGTGGGTCACAGTTATAATATTTATGCTCCTCTGCTTACTGGCTGCACTTCGATTTTGTATGATGGTACTCCGGATTATCCGCGGCCAGACATGTGGTGGGATGTAATTGATAGAAACAAGGTGACAGGTCTCTGGGCTTCTCCCACCGGGATACGCGCACTAATGAGAGCGGGAATAGAACTGCCGAGGAAGCATGATATTAGCACTGTGGAGAGGGTTGTTTGTGCGGGCGAGGTGCTGAATCCTGCGGCATGGGAATGGTTACAGAATGAAGTCTTTGAAGGCAAAGTGCCGGTGCTAGACCATATGTGGCAGACAGAAACTTCAGGTGCAATAATAGGGAATCCCTATGGTTTGGGTATAGCTCCGATAAAGCCTGGCTCGGCGACTTACCCAGCACCTGGAATAATAGCAGACGTCGTCAGGGAAAAGGATGGTCAGCCTGCTTCTAGCGGAGAGAAAGGCATTCTTATTATCAAGAAACCGTTTCCAGGCTTGACTCCAACGCTATGGGGAGACCCAGAAAGATATAAGGATGACTATTGGGAGAAGAGTCCGGCTATTCAAGGGGCTTATTATGCTGGAGATGCCGCTTATAAGGATGAAGACGGCTATATCTGGTTTGTTGGCAGAGCTGATGAGGTAATAAAAATCGCTGCTCACAGGGTAGGAACTATAGAAATCGAGAATGTTCTGGTAGCTCACCCAGCGGTGGTTGAAGCTGGGGTGTCAGGAGTCCCCGATGAGCTTAGAGGCGAGGTAGCCAGTGCTTTTGTGGTGCTGGCCAGTGGCTACCAGGCTAGCGAGGAGCTGAAGCGGGAACTTATACAACATATAAGAAAGACGATGGGTGCTATTATAGTAATGAAGGACATTGAGTTTGTTGATATGCTGCCCAAGACAAGAAGTGGTAAAATCATGAGAAGGGTGATGAAATCCCTGCTGGCAGGTCAGGAACTGGGAGATTTGTCCACGATAGAGGAAGAGGCTTCTGTTGATGAGATAAGAGACGCGGTGCAGAAGATAAAAAGCATTGACTGAGAGTGTGCGCAGCAGCAGACTCACGAATTATTCAGTTTCCTTTTGACTATGGGAGGTTAGCCCCTGATAGCTTGGTTGCCCATAAAGGCTTATTCGCCGCCTGGAGTGACCTTGCCCCCAGCCCTTCCGCTTCCACGTTTGACATAACGTTTACGTGCCCACAAACCATTGAAGAAGCTCCGGTTTAATAGATGCCGATTATCGGCTACATTCAGAAGGTCCTTGGATATCCCACTCTCAAAGTAGGCTACCTCGACATGCTTGCCCATGTTCTTCACAGCTTGGAGAGCATAAGCGAAATCAGAGTCACCGCTTACCAGTACTGCTACGTCGTAGAAGTCATTCCAGGCGAAATATAGCAGGTCTGTAGCCAACATAACATCGATACCCTTCTCAATGGGGATCCCTTGTGCCAGCTTGGTACTCCCTAGCCGAATCTCCAGATATGGTGTCTTGCGCAGGGTATCAAGAAATTCCTGCTGCTCTCGGTAGCCATCAGGGCGCTGAGTTGGGTCTTGCAGGATATTGTAATAGTATGTTCGGAACAAGCGTCGTGAGCCACATAGCTTGCTGGCAAACTCAGCGAAGTTGAGGTCGTGGCGTTTAAAATTACTGCGTAGAGAATGGTACAAATTGCTCCCATCTATAAAGATTGCCACTCTATTTTCCATAAATTTCTCCTTTTGGAATCTGCCAACGGTCTTTGACAGTATTCTTGATTCTCTCTGACCTGATTATACAACAGAGAAGCTTACCAGTCTATCGTGTCTAATCTAAGCCAGCATGCCAAGGTTTTAGTTAAGAGTTATCTTTTGGCTTTTTGTTACATGCCGAGGCGAAGAGGGTGAACATTTTGGAAGGTTCCATAATAGCTAAATGTGCAGCGGCTCATTTATATCTTTGGTTATTGACAATCTGAGGCTAAGTTGGCTTGATTGCAATAAGGAGGTTACTCAGCCTTTACTCTTTGTGGCATTACTGTTTTGTCAAAGGTGGTTGCTTCTATCCCAAAAATCTTGCCAGCAGTTTGGAAAACTTCTGAGTCCTTTGCTTGTAGACGCTATGACCGCAACCTTCGAAAATGTGTAGTTGGCAATCGGGGATTAGCTGGGCGGCAGCATATGCATGGGCAACCGGTACAATGCTATCCGTTGCACCCCAGACTAGCAACGTAGGCATCAACAGTTCAGAAAGCTGGTCCAGCAGCACTGTGGTCTGTCCCTTGAATGTTGTTATGCTCTTCCCCATGTTTATCTTGAGCCGCGTGACGGGGTTGGCGAATTTAAACGGAGTGTAAAATAAACGAGCCAGCCATTTGGTAGCCTTCAGGATGGCAATAGCAGCTTCCCCAAGATATCTACAAAGAACCGAAGAGGACAGGAATCTGACCCACGGTGCAATTTCCTTTCCCATGCAGAGGCTGCTTACGAGCACAAGTCCCTTTATTTTCTGAGGAGACTTGAGTGCGTAGTGCAAGGCGATGCTGCCACCAATTGAATGTCCTACCAGGTGGAAGCATTTGAGGCCCAGGCTGTGCGTAAAGTCTTCTATGAATGTCACAAACTCTGAAAAATGAAATTTGTCACCCATCGGTTGACTGCGCCCAAAGCCTGGGAGGTCGGGAATATATACACTATAGTGTTTGGAGAGCTCCTTTGCATTTTCTAGCCACGCTCTGGCACCATCGCCACCGCCATGGATTATGACCATTGGGTTGCCCTGCCCGCCGGCAAGGTAGTGGATATCAAGTTTTCCAACCTTTGTCTTTTTACTGCATATGTTGTTCGGTATTTTGGTGCTCCTTTCCTGGCACAAACGTACCCCCGTGCAAATATCCTGAGCCGCGTTTGACTTGGTGTAGGGATAATTGTGGGGTGAGTCTGTGCGGGGTTTATGATTATGTTACCACGACTATTGAAACTGTATTATGTGCCGTGTGCTTGCTAAATTGAGTGCTAAGCATCACTGTTACATGTCTTAAAAGCATATAGATGGCAACTAGACGATTTAGTATCTCTTCTGTCCCTCTCTTCTATTAGACCTGCCGCCAGACCTGCCGCCTTTTTTCCCACCGTAGGATCCACTGCCCCGGCTGTCGGAACGAGGGCGAGCTCCATTAACAGCAAGCGTCCGGTCATGCAGTGTTTTTCCGTTGAGACCAGTAATTGCAGCTTGGCCTTCGGACAAGGATGGCATTTCAACAAACCCAAATCCCTTCGATTGTCCACTATACTTGTCTTTGATAATGCTTACAGATGACACTTCCCCAAAAGCCATGAAATTCTGCCGCAGTTCCTCTTCAGTTACCTCATATGATAAGTTACCTACATAGATATTCAAATTGCTTCCCCCTTTACTAACCCGTTATATTAACCTTCACAGGCCAGCTATCTCTTGGACTATGTAGGATATTATATACTAAAGGGATTCCTTTTGCAAAAGCTTGTACTCGTCCATGTGATTAGTGGCACATTGCCTCCTTGTATATTTTGCCGATGTTGTTCCAGTTATTTGGGCAACTTCACCAGGCAAACACATGTAGTCAAGATGTCTAGAAGCAAAGTAGCTATGATTTATATCTGTAGTGGAGCGGGTGAAGGGATTCGGACCCTCGACGTCTTGCTTGGGAAGCAAGTTCCCAGGGTCTTGAGCCGACAGCTTTGCCAAAACAGCCTCGCAGATAGCATCAAGCAGTTCGGGACTTAGTGAGGCAAGTTCCCCACTCTGGCTTCTGTTATCGGCCGTTTGTCCCTTCATTTGATCCCTCCTTTGTTTTTTGGCTTCATAATAATACCGGCAAATCCGCATGTCAAACAGTAAATATCTTATTTAACTAATCGTTGTAGCTACGGATATTCTATTCCAAATATGCAATTTCTTTTTATGGTTTGCGCGAGTCCATGATGAGAAGCGTAAGTGTGAGTGCCATTCAGTTGCCGGAGGTATAATTCTGTGTCATTCCTTAGGTGGTAGCTCAATTTGTATTTGGGCGTGCCAGCATGTGCCGGGAGATCCAGGGACTTGGTTGGCAAAAATATTAGCAACGAGGATACTAGACGATGTGATGTTCAGTAGCACCACCAAACATTACAGGCTATTGTGACGTTCAGCTAACAAAACAAGCAGATGTGCAATTCACAAGGCTCGATATAGCAGTCGAAAGAGATTTAAGCACTGGGGTTTACCACGCGCCCAATGAATAGTATTGATCCAGTCTCGATGTCACGAATCAAGAATATGAAGGGCCGATCTACGATTACTTCCACAAGCTCTCCAGGTGGCATCGCCGTTGGCATTATAACTGCAGTAGCCGCTGCGGCCTCTGTGCCAGCCTCATCTACAGATACGAACGCCTTGTGTACTACATCTCCGATGAAGAAGTCGCGATTGCCAGTCATGCCTGAACGAAACGATGAAATGTTCAATTTTGTGCTAGTGAAGCGGCCACGAAGTTCATCAACTAGGTACTGGTTTGGCTAATGAGGTGTCCAATAGTTTGTGGACTTAGCGCAATTCCTGAATATAGAACTTGTCTTCGTCTTTCTCCTGAAGAAGTGCCAGACCGTATTGCAGCGCCTCGCTAATTATTTCCGCTATTCTCCTTGTGCCTGATATGTTTGAAGTTCCTTAATGTTTTTATATAGTTCCAGCGACTGTGGGTTGGCTAAAGCATCCGCATTAAGCACGGGCTCGTTATGAATCACGTTCCACACTGCCAATTCAACTTTTTTCATATTAATCGTATAGGGGATATCGTCAATAGCTATGATCTTAGCCGGTACATGACGTGGGGTGGTGTGCTGCCTGATTGTAGTTTTTATCTTCTTGACGAGGTCTTCTGTTAGTTCCACACCCTCGACCAGTTTGACAAACAGGATAACTCTGACATCGTTCTCCCATTTCTGGCCGACCACAAGGCTATCTACGACCTCATCAAGAGCCTCCACCTGACGATAGATCTCGGCGGTTCCTATTCTTACACCTCCTGGGTTAAGAGTAGCGTCGGAGCGCCCGTAAATGATGACGCCATTATTCTCAGTTATCTCAGCGTAGTCTCCGTGGCGCCATGCACCAGGGTACACATTGAAATAAGCGCTATGGTATTTTCGGTTGTCTGGGTCATTCCAGAAGTAAAGGGGCATGGATGGAGAAGGAGCTGTGCACACCAGTTCACCCTTTTGGTTCACGACCGGTTTTCCTTGTGCATCAAAGACCTCGACCTTCATGCCCAGACATCGCCGCTGTAGCTCGCCTGCGTAGACAGGACCAATTGGATTACCTGCAGCAAAACAACCATTAATGTCGCTACCACCCGAAATTGAGGCGAGGAGCACATCCTTCTTAATATCTCGGTAGACAAAATTGAAGCTCTCTATGGAGAGAGGAGAACCTGTAGACAATATCACCCTTAAGCTGCTCAAATCATAGTCTTTGCCTGGCTTGAGCCCGCGGTTTTCAATCTCAGCCAGGTACCTAGCGCTGGTGCCGAATATGGTTATTTTTTCGTCTTGGGCTAGCTGCCATAGCACAGCTGCATTGGGATAAAAGGCTGAACCATCATAGAGCAACACAGTAGCACCAAGGGCTAGAGAACAAACCAACCAGTTCCACATCATCCAGCCACAGGTGGTGAAATAGAATATAGTATCCTCCCGCTTAACATCAGTCTGGAGTTTCAATTCCTTCAGCTGATTGACCAGAACCCCGGCAACGCCTTGCACCATACACTTGGGCAAGCCAGTAGTCCCGGAGGTGAACATGATATACAAGGGATGGTCAGGGGGGACTTGCTCGAACTGGATCTCAAGCCCAGGCTCTTGGGATAGGAAATCCTCGTAAAGAATCGAGCTGGGGATGTTGCTGATATCTACCGTCTTCTCTGTATAGGGGATGACTATGACCTTTTGGATAGAGGGGAGGTTATTCAGCATACTTGTGATTCGTTCCAAAGAGTCAAAAGCCTTGCCATTATAGAAGTAGCCGTTGGCAGCGAATAGAATCTTTGGTTGTATCTGCCCAAAGCGATCAAGAACTCCCTTAGCGCCGAAATCAGGAGAACAGGATGACCATATAGCACCAAGACTAGTAGTAGCCAGTATGGCAACGACTGTTTCAATCATATTGGGCATAAACCCAGCTACCCGGTCGCCTGCAGTGACCCCTTGCTCACGAAGAGATTTGGCCAAGCGTGCCACCTGGTCATAGAGTTCAGCATAGCTTATCTTGACCGGCTCTAGCCCCTCACCTTTAAATATAAGAGCTACTTGGTCATCCCTGTAGCGTAGTAAGTTCTCGGCAAAATTTAGTTTTGCGCCAACGAACCACTTTGCGCCCGGCATTTTCACGAGGTCATCGACGACAGTGTTGTAATCCTTCGATGTCTTGATCTCGACAAAGTCCCATAAGGCGGCCCAGAAATCGGGAATCTTCTTTATTGACCAGTCATATAGATCGTCGTAAGAGCCAAATTTCTGTCCGTGCCGTCTATTAACATAACCTATGAATTTGGCCATATTGGTATTTCTTTTCCGCTCCTCTGAGGGGGTCCAAAGTAACTGTGCCATGATAATCTCCTCCGTTAAGTAGTTAAGTTAAGTATACAGAATCCTCTCAACGAATCGCCTGTATTAATCCCGGAATTTGTAACCAAGCTTGTTATCAAACACGGGTTGGTTATTTGCAATCCTCTTTATTAAACCTGGCTCATAAATCAAAGTTTGTAATAGGCCATGTTCAACTATTCCCCTATGTCATTTTGTATCAATGACTCACAAGCTCAGTAGCAAAATGTGCTTAAGCTTGTTACCGTCCACAGGTCCCTTCTATAAGAAAGCTTGTGAATCCAAACGATGGCTTGATAGTCTCCAAGGTCAAAACTGGTGAGCCTCAGCCAATATTACGCTGCGGTATTGTTAGTACACCAGCCACGCTCTTTAAATCGAACCACCATTTGTCCTGCTCATTCCCCTTTCCATACCCCAGAAATTCGTCAGCTTTGATTGAGATCCTCCTAGCCAAACTGGAACGTTGAACCGCCCAACGAACCAAGTTATGGTTCCAGGCATTAGGTCTGGTCCATGGGCAAACCTTGACGCAGTTATTGCACCAGCTTCCATGCTTGTTCAAGTGAGATCTCCTCCTTTGGCTGCTGAATACGGTTCCTGGCGGCAACTAAGAACGCTCGCCCATAACAAGCTAGTGCGCGGACATCAAAGAAACGCCTCGCACCATTGACCAAAAGGGGCACATCATTGCTTTGCCGGCTGGAAATAGAACAGGGTAAACTCATCAGTTATGTCTTTGAAGACTACCTCCACGGGCATGTCACATTTCAGGTCCTCATGCTTGCAATTCACAATTCTACTCATCACCCGGATGCCTTCGTCCAGGTCAACCAAGGCCAACACATAGGGAAGGTCTTCCATGAACCTCTCTTCAACGCCGTACATCGTTACGGTGTAACTCCACAGTTTCCCTTTCCCTTTGGATTCAATCCAGCCCAGGTTGGATGACCAGCACTCGGGGCAGAATTTCCTCGGGTAGAATATGTTCAAGCCACAGTCGTTGCAGTGTTGAATCAAGAACTTGCGCTGTTTGGTCCCCTTCCAAAACTCTTCGCTCCATGGCTGGGTGACAGGTAACGGCTTCTTGTATTCACTCATGTTATGTCCCTCCCAAATACTGTAACTACCATATTCATGCCAGAACCACCTGAGGCATTCGTTAGAACGTACCTGCAATTGGGTATCTGCCTATCTCCAGCCTTACCCATTATCTGCCGTGCACATTCCACATAAGTTGCGAATCCAACACCAGAGCCGGTGTGACCTCGACCTATGGCATCACCTATAGTGGAAACGGGGAGCTTGCCTCCTGGCCAGGTATTGCCTTCCATCATGAATTTGCCGGCCTTGCCGCGTTCCACTATTCCGAGTGCCTCAAGAAATTGGGCGACCCCGAGAGGATAAGCCATATAAACCTCCAGGATATCCATGTCTTCCAGCTTGAGGCCTGCCTCGGCCAATGCTTCATTAGCTGCTTCCTTGATTGGGTTCCTCTGAGTTTTTCTGCGTTGAGTCATGGTAGCCTGAGTATACCTTACGCCTTCGCCGAGCTTGAAGACAGGCGTCTTGGTCAGTTTCCTGGCTCTATCGGGCGTAGTCACAACCATTGCTGCCGCTCCATCCGCCAATCGGTTACACTCCCAAGCGTGCAGAGGTGTGCTTACCATCCTGGAGCCGAGAACTTGCTCAATGGTCGCTGGCTTTCGAGTCATGGCAAGCGGGTCCAGCTCTGACCACTTCCGCAGAGCTACAACTATCGCGGCAATTTCCTCCGGAGTAGCCCCTGTCTCGTACATGTATCTGGTTGCCCCAATCGCCACAAGGCCATTGAATGTCATGCCGAACGGGTATTCCCACTGTATATCCACACCCGCAGTGGCAAAGAATTTGATAGCATCATCAGGCGGAATGCCCGAGTGCTGTGTGACGTGCTGAACAAGGACAATGTCTGCAACACCGCTGTTTACCCACTGCTCTGCCATCCTCAGAGAGGCAACACAACTCGACCCCCCGGCGTTGACCAGGCAAATCTCCTTGCATCCTTTGAGCCCCAGTTCCTCTGGAATTTTCCCAAAGCCAATCTCCGACTGAAGCCTTGGTTGAGCCATTGGGTTGATACTGATGACGCCCTGTATGTCATTCTTGTCCACGCCAGCATCTCTTATCGCTCCCATGCATGTTTCATAAATCATGTCCCACTGGCCCCTATCGGGATACCATCCCGTGGCCACCTCACCAATCCCAGCGATTGCGAGTTTTCCTTTGCTCATTCTTACATAAACCTCCGTTAGAATTCACTGTGCTGCATATTGTATGCTCACCAACTGAGCTACAATACCGTACCTCATATCATGTCACGTGCCTATCCCTCCTTTCTCTTGGCATGCCAAGAAGAAAACGTTCAAGAAAGCGGAAATAGATGCCTACCGCCCTTTGAATTCCGGAGGCCTCTTCTCCATGAAGGCTCTTGGTCCCTCTTTGGCATCCTCTGAAGCTGAAATCAGACCGCCTGCTGACCGCTCCAATGCTAGGGCTACATCGATGTCTGGCGTTTCAAGAGCAGCATTGACCACCATTTTGGCCAGTCTTATGGCAAGTGGTGATTTGCTGCATATATTGTCTGTTATTTCCTTGACAGCATCCTCCAACTTGTCTTGCGGGACCACCCTGTTCACGAGCCCCATCGCCTCAGCTTCCTTGGCGCTGAATCGGCCGGCGGTATAGAGCAGTTCCTTGGCCTTTCTCGCTGGCAGAGCCTTACAGAAACGCACAATTCCTCCCGAGCCAGGAAGTATGCCCAAGCCGACTTCGAGCATGCCGAACGTGGCATTCTCGGAGGCAATCATGAAATCGCAGGCCAAGGCAAACTCAAGCCCGCCCGCAAAGCAGTGGCCGTTCACCGCCGCAATTATGGGCTTCTCCATCCTTTCCATCAATCTGTGTGCCTCGTAGCAGACATTCCGCAGATAGTTGTATGTACCAACGGGAGTGCCCGCTCCTTCGAACGGCAAACTGAAATCCTGGCCCACCGAAAAGGACTTGTCCCCAGCGCCGGTAAGGACTATAACCTTTATATCGTTATCACTTTGTGCATCCAGGAGCGCATCCTTCAGTTCCGAAAGCATCGGCGCACCCATCGCATTAAGTCTCTTCGGGTTATTGAAGAATATTTTGGCGGCCCCGTCCTTTTTCTCGTAGATTAGGTATTCGTACTCCTTGTTGCTCATTTCTTCTCTCCTAATGTTTTTGTTTGGCTGCCAAGCTAACTTGCCCTGCTTTGGCTCACCCTGATCCTCACCCCAGCCATCTTTTTCTTCTCCTATAGTGTTTTACTCCTCTATAGCTCTTGCGCTCGCCCACCTTACTTAACCCAAGATAGAATTCTTTTATGTCTTCATTGTCCTTCAAGCTGTCACTGGGGCCGTCCAATACTACCCTGCCATTCTCCAGCACATAGCCGTAGTCACTAATACTCAGAGCGGCAAGAGCATTCTGCTCTACAAGCAATACGCCAACCTTTTGCTCTGCACTTATCCTTCTAACTAGCTCGAAAATTGTGGTTTGAAGGATAGGACTTAACCCCAATGATGGCTCATCAAGCAGAATAATCCTAGGCCGTGCCATCAGAGCACGACCTATTACCACCATTTGTTGTTCACCTCCTGAAAGGTAACCACAAGTCTTGCTCCGAAGCCCCTTGAGCTGTGGGAAATAATTGTATACCATCTCTAAATCCTGGCGTACCCGACTGTCCGAAAACAGATTTGCGCCGATAATAACGTTTTCCTCTGTAGACAGATGCCCGAAGATTCTCCTTCCCTCCATAACTTGAACAATGCCCATCCTTACTATAGCTGGCGGAGACATATTGTCTATTCTCTTGCCGTCAAACACTATATTTCCATCCGTAACTCTGCCCTCTTCGATCTTCAGTAATCCTGATGTTGACTTCAACAATGTGGTTTTGCCAGCCCCATTGCTGCCTAATACACAAACCAAGCCACCCTTATCTACATGCAAGGACAAGCCTTTCAGCACCAAAATCAATCCTTTATATTTTACTTCAATGTTGTTTATTTCTAGCATTGTCATACCTAGACACCAACCCATACCTTATTCATGAGCACAGCTACTTATCTGCCGCCTACCTGGCACACGTAATATCAGACCTAAAGCTCGCCAGTTCTTGGCCTCAAAAGGCTCCATGCCTTACATCGATCCAGATACCCTCTACCTTCTACACATACCCTTGGTATCTGGATCGATTTCTCTTTGGCTGCTAGCTCAGCAGTTCCTTCTATCTCAAACTTCTGACTAGACTTGCCTATTCTCCTACGGTTTTATACCAATCTGGTACTTCAATCCAATCACTAATAACTTCCTCGCCTGTAGCTGTCTGCCGTGTCGTTTTGTCCCAATGAAGCCCACGATGGTACGTAGGTCCCTCCCAGTATAGTGGCTGGCTGAGACCGCCGGTATCGATTTCCACCCCGGAAATTAGCAAATCTCTGAGGTCCGCAGATGTAACCTGGTCCCATCCGACCTTCTCTGCAGCCAGGGATAGTCCATCGGTGATAGCAATATAGTTTACCCATGCTTGTAGATACAAGAGGTCTGGCGGGTAAAAATCAGGTGTGTATTCTTTACACAATCTACACACTGTTGCCATCATAGGTATATTGTCGGCTTCTGTATAAGAAGCATAGGGGCAAGTAACCTCCAATCCCTCGATTGCTGAGCCAGCAATGCTCCTTATGCCATTTGGCCCGGCATGGTGGGTAATAGTTGGTGTCACCTTGTCTTTAAGGCCTCTCTCCTCCATAGCTTTTAAAAGCATGGCAACAGGCGCATCAACAGTCCCTAGTGCCACAGAATTCATAGGCAGCGCAGCCTCAATTTTATCCATAAAGGGAGTGGCATCCGCTATTGACACAGGTATCCATGCGAGCAAAGCAAATTCAGTATTAGTGAACTCACATATTTTGTCTACATTAGCAGCGGTTGCTTGAGCAGAAGGCATAACCTCAAGAGCAAGCATCCCCCACCTGTACTTACCAGGCCCTTCAAATTCGGAGGCCATACGCTTCAGGTAACTAAGAGAGCTTTCCTCGTAAAGCGGGCGCGTGATAAGGACAAAACTCTCTGGGTCAGATAATCCATCGGCATTAGGCAACCCTAACATGAGAACTTTGTCTGTTGCAAGCTGCTGCTTAGCTGCATTTATCCCCGATGAATACCCACAGACCCAGGCAATCGGATTGTGCTCCATGTTTCCTTGTTTGACTGCGGTCACAGCCACAGCCGGCTGCGCTTTGAAATCGTAATGCACGAATCTTACTTTTCTACCATCAATGCCACCCTTCTCCTCATTGATATAGCGCTCGAAGGTATCAGCTGCAGCCCTGAAGCAGGCCCCTTGCGTCTTGAAAAAAGCAGAGTAATCCATTAGCTGACCAATCACGATATCTTCTGGCGGCGTGGTAGCTTCAGGGGTTGGTGTTGGCGCCACTTCCGGGGCACAGGCAGCAATTAACACCACAATACCAACCAGCACTAGAGCACCCAGGTACTTCCTCGGGCTTTTTCTGTTTTTCATTCTAATCTCCTTATGTTTGTATTTTGCTTGTATTTTCAGACAATGGCGTTGCCTACTTTGTAACTTTGCTCCTACGTCATACGACACCTCCTAATAAGAATATGGCCCTAATCTATAACTCGCTTTGAACAATGTAACTTTGCTCCTACGTCATACGGCACCTCCTAATAAGAATATGGCCATAATCTATAACTCGCTTTGAACAATTCCCAGCGGTGAACCAGACCTCTGGGCTCAAAAAGCAGAAAAGCTATTATTACTAATCCAAAAACAGCATTCAGCAATGGGAAAATCGCCCCTCCCAGAATTGGGGTTAGTACCGGCCCAGCCAAAAGTGCTCCTTGCTCCAAGAGCCTCCATACTGCAACACCGAATATGACACCTAAGATGCTACCTCCGCCACCTACAACAATCATTCCTAGATACCATATCGCGTTCCAAAGGGTAAACTGGCTGGTATCTATGAAGCCGATGTAATAAGCCTGCAAAGAGCCAGCAAGTCCGGCAAACAGCGAGCAGATGAAAAAAGCCAAAACTTTGTAGCTGAAAATGTTAATCCCCACTGCCTCAGCAGTCAAATCATTGTCCCTTATAGCTACAAAGGCTCTACCTATTTTTCCCCTGGCCAGGTTCTTTGCAAATAGCCCACTTATCAATGTGATAGCTAATATCAAATAATACCAGCTCTGGTCATTCTGAAAAACAAAACTTCCGAAGCTTGCCGCTGGCACCTCCAACCCAATTGTTGCACCGGTTATCTCCATCGGCGAGTGCGCTATGACGAACACGATTATATAATGAGCTGCCAAAGTGGCCAAGGCCAAGTAATATCCCTTGACTCTCAGGGAAGGAGCCCCGGCGATAAGTCCTATCACACCAGCGGCTAGGGTTCCGCAGGGAACAGCCAGCCAGAAGGGAAAGCCGAAGGTGCGGGCTATAATAGTGCTGGCATAAGCCCCTACCGCCATTGTTACACTTTGCATCAAAGATAGCTGTCCACAGAAGCCAACCAATAATTGTAAGCCCATGACGGTTATCACTGTTATCATCGTTTGGTTAAGAAACATTAACCAGCTTGGAGACACAAACACAGGCAGCAAGAACAACACAATTAGAAAGGCTATCCACAAACCCCACTGCAGCTTTGTTCGCACAATAGCCATATCTTGGGCGTATTTCCGATTTAAAATACCACATGGTTGCATAATCTAAATTCACACCCTCTCTATTCTCTTCAAGCCAAAAAGACCATAAGGTCGAATGATAAGCACCAGTAGCATAACAATGTATGGGAAAGTTTCCATCATTCCTCCGCAAGTGAAAGCATCAAGATATAGTGAAGCCAGGATTTCGCTTACTCCTATAATCACTCCCCCAAGCAAAGCACCAGGAATTGATTCCAGACCGACCAACAAGGCTACCGGAAGTGCTTTTAGTGCCAGGTTAGCAGCAGTATCACCAACACCGGTAGTCTGGCTAACAAGCACTCCGCCGACCATAGCTACTATAGCTGATAGTATCCACACCTGGTCTAGTATTCGCCTTACGCTGATGCCTGTAGCCTCAGCTAATTGGTGGTCTTCACAAACCGTCCTCATCAATAGCCCGCGCCTGGTGAACTTGAAAAAGATGGTGAAACCTGTAGCTGCGAGGCAGGCGCAGCCAAAACTAACCAAGCCAACCAGAGAGAACCTCACTGTTCCAATCGACAAGGTTGTTAGAGGCACCAATTCAGGCGCAGGTAAAATAGCAGTCCCCCAGATCACCGGGGTTATGCCTCTGAAAAATAGAGAGAAGGCAACCGTAATCATCATCATACTGAATACTGGTTGGCCAATAAGGGGGCGCAAAGCAGTCTCATGTAGTACCCAGCCGAATAAACCGGCAAGGACAATGCCCAGCACTAACCCTAGTACTACGGGCACATGTAGTTGAGCCAAGGTAAAAAAGATAATGTAGGCGCCCACCATTGCCATCTCCCCCTGAGCAAAATTCAATACACCTGATGACTTATAAATAAGAATAAAACTGATGGCAAGTAAACCGTATAAACCTCCGGTTAACACACCGCCTACTATACCCGAAATTAGTATCTCAGACGTTACCATTAGCCAGCCTCCACATCTTTTATCTGCAGATTAGCTTTTATTTTGCCACGCCTGCCATCGTGATAAATAACTTCCGATTCTATAGTGAACTCATTGGTCTCTGTATACAAGGCCTCTACCAAGTCACCAAACCGGTCTTCCAAGAACTTCCTGCGCAGCTTTCTAGTCCGTGTAAGCTCTCCCTCATCCGGGTCAAATTCTTTATAAAAGTTAACAAACTTGCGTATTCTTACCGACGAAGGCAGCACGCGATTAACCCTATCCACTTCCTTTTGTACTAAATCGTAGACCTCAGGCTTTTGGGAGAGATTAGCTAATGTGGTGTAGACTATATTCCTTTTCTCTGCCCACCTTCCCATATTCTCAAAATCTATAATTAGGATAACGCTAACAAAGTCTCTATCTTTTCCTATAACCATTGCGTCAGAGATATAAGGGCTGAATGTGAGGCTACTCTCTATATATACTGGAGAATACAAGGCACCGGTTCTCAAAGTCGCCAAATCTGGTATCCTGCCTGTAACAGCGAGTTGTCCATCATCAGTCAGGTGAACCGCATCGCCACTATGCCACCAACCTTGTATCATCGTCCTTGCAGTAGCCTCAGGATCCTTATAGTATCCGATGGAAACATTTGGCCCTCTGAAGAGGCCTTCACCTTCGTTACTTACCCTTATCTCTATACCCAGTAGCGGTCGGCCACAAGCTCCAAAATCAATTTCATCCCGTTTTTGCACCGCCGCTCCCCCACTTGTTTCTGAAGCACCAAATCCCTGGAGTAGATTAAGCTTCAAAGCGCGGAAAAAACGAAACAAATCCGGTCCAATGCCAGCAGCACCGGTGAAACATGTCCGGGCATACAACAGTCCCAGTTTGTCTCTAACCTGGCGTGCCCCCAAGTAATCCGTTACAAAACCCAGTATTCGCCACAATAAGCTAGGTTGGTGAAATCGGTCAAATTCTGTTAATTTATAACCGACTGCAATACTGATACCATAGCCCAACCTCTTAATGAACGAGCTATCCTCTACCCTCGCCCTGACAGCTCCTGCCACCGCTTGATACATCCTTGGAAGATACAAAACTGAAGCTGGCGCTACTTCTCTGGTATCCATTGCCACAGTTGCTACTTCTTCAGGAAAACAAACTATGAGACCCGAGATAAGTAAGCCACAAACATATTGAC
>QYPU01000074.1 GCA_007280145.1 Dehalococcoidia bacterium
ATCGCATAGTGGTCTAGTGCGGCCGCCTGCTAAGCGGTTACCCTGAGAAATTGGGGTCATGGGTTCGAATCCCATTCCCTCCGCCACTCCACAAATTTAAATTCTATTTAGCCATGCCCCGCCACTATGCAGCCGCGCCCACCCAAAGCACCTGTAATCTATTATAAGTTTGTGTTCTCTGCCTTCTGCTTCAATTCATAGAGCATGTAGTGCGAGGAATGCCATTGCGAGCCGACGCTGCGAGGAACAAAGTGACGAAAGCGGTCAGCGAAGCAACCCAGCCTTGCCCAAACCCCACCAAGGTGCCCTTGAATAGTCCCACCACATTCCCAAATCCAAATTTCTAAACCATAAACAAATGCAAATGACACAAGCTAGAAATTCAATCGGATTTTGGTATTATTCCGAAAATAGATTCTCGTACTCTGCCCCGGGTGGATTGGAGCATCGGCTCCAATTTAGCCTAGAGCGGATGCTCTAGGCTACCCCTACTTTCATGATTCGTTGGTGGGCATGTGCCCATGCGCGTTTGTTTAGAATTTCACTCCCAGAGGGGATAGAAACAGACAGACCTGAAGGGGTACTGCTCGTTTATGGTTGACGAGCAAAAATAAGGAATAGGGGGTCTGTCTAGTGACACAAAATAATATACTCGAAGTAAACCACTTTGCAATAGCCTTGGAATTGGCATACAAGATAAGTGAGCAAACCACTGATGTAGACGACATAAAGAGAATACTAAAAATGACAGAGCAAATTTTATCAATTAAACGCCAAGAGAAATGATTACTTGTAGAATGAGGAGTAACTAAGATGAAGTCATCTAAAAAGACATCAAGTCATCTAGCAAATGCCTGCCAAGCTATTAGTGTTTTATGCTTCTATATGGCAGTATTTGGTTTGATTCTGCTTTTACCTATAAAACCAGAATGGCGAACTGTGTGTTTCTTTAGTATTAGTACCATATTAGGTGTTTTAGAGATTTACCTTCTATTTCTACGCAATCTCAAACCTAGCCACCAAAAAAAGAAACCGAGAATAGCAAATATAGTAACTGCAATCCATGATGTTGGGAAGCCTAGAAATTCAACGAAGCCACAACCAGGTAGTGAAAGTATAGCAAATCCGAATAATATAACACACAGGAATAAGCATATTGCACCAAGTATATGTCGAAATTCTGACATTTCTAACTCTAATACTTATCTTAACACTAAAGATGTATCAAATCAACCACAATCGAGGAGAACCCCTTCATGCTATCTTAACTATCGGAATGCCGACATCTTCCCCTGTAAAGTAGTATTTGTTGATAGGTTCTCCCACCCCATGGTGGTGAGTGGCCAGCTTGCTGCTGATAGGTTGGTGGAGGTTGCATCTGCTGTTGCGTTGGCCAGTTCATAGGTGTTCCGCAACCCGTGCAAAACCTCACACCGAAGGCAACCTGAGTACCACAGTTAGGACATTGATACGATTGCTGCACCCTATCACTTCCTGCTTACATCAGACCCAACCTTATGCTTATTTCAATTCTTTGGCTCAAGCGCTTCTTTGACCCAAGCTCCACCTTTAACCCAACTTTTTATCAATCGCCTCAATCGTAACCTGTTACCTACGGAGCAAGAAAGAAGAATTCATCCACACAGACAGCTACTTCTCCCCCTTTCTCTGTGTACGCTCTTACGTACGCTCTTACCTCCCATGAATATTTCCCTGCTTTAAGTGGGCTGGGTACGACATAAGAGGCACTTTCCGTTCTGCTCTTCAGGACTGTGTGGTAGCCATCTTCGTAGATACCCAACTCGACTTGATAGTAACCTACCTCCCCATATTTTGCCCAGTCATATTCCTTCCACACCAATGTAGGAGGGTTTTTGGTAATCGTGCTGTCAGTATAATGGTAAGTATCTCCGGGTGAAACCAACTCAATAGACCAATCTATCGCTCTGAGTCCTACCTCAACAACTTCTCCACATTCCACATCATGTGAAGGTGAATAAAAACCCCCGTACCTTTCATATGTGACATATTCCGACCCAGGAAGGCCACAGCTAAAATAATAACGCCCAGGCTCAACAATAAGGAGATAGTTCCCCTCATCATCTGTTTCAGTACTAAACCGTTTGTGTTCAAGGGCTATAATGAGAGGGTGTTTAGTATCAGCAATCACAGTACCACTAATTACAGGCCTATCTCCCCATAGCACCTTTCCTCTAAATGCGCCCATGCCCGTAGGAAGCGATGGGTCATATATTTTTGCAGGAGGTGATGGTGCTGCAGAAACTGTAATAGTAACCGACCGGGTGACACTTCCAGCGGCATTGGTGGCTGTCAGAGTATAGGTTGTGGTGAAAGAAGGTTTTGCTTCGGTGTTTCCCGAAGCTGGGACGGAGCCTATCCCTTCGTCTATGGCAACAGACGTAGCCCCAGAAACATCCCAGTCCAGAGTGGAACTACTACCTGCAGTTATACTAGCGGAATTGGCTACAAAAGAATTGATAACAGGCACAGAAGCAGGTGACGAAGGTGGTGGAGATGTCGTTACTCGAGAACCCGTCCCAAGAGCAAGTAGTATTCCACCAATTAGAAACACAACAGCTATCAAAACAACAAGAAATATAAGCCACGGGCTTGTTCCTCGTCGCTCCTCTTTGGTTCCCACAACTAAAAATGCCCCACAACTTGTGCAAAATCTCGCCCCAAAAGCAACCGGCGAACCACAATTAGGACACGAATACATCTGCTGCATCTTGCCCTAATTATACACCCAGTCAAAGCAAAGCAGAATACCCGCTACACTTCCTTTTAATGAAGATATAGAATAAAGGATATCCGCTTAATGAAGATATAGAATAAAGGATATCCGCAGAGATTCTTACCGCTATCTAGGCTCAGGCAAACCTAATGAGGATAAGTATCTAATTACATTGTTTGGCAGAATAAACAGCGTCACAAAAAATGATATTATACCCCACCAACCGAGAAAAAATGTTGTAGTTGTAAACTGCCAGAAGTACTTTCTAATGCAGGCCTTGCACAAGTTTCCCTTTACAGATTTGTTCAGTCTGATGACTAACAGACCTATGTTTTGATGCAACTCTACGTACTTTGTGGGCGATTCGCTCCAGCAATTCTCGCAGAATGATGCGTAGGCGCTTCCTACAGTTCGCGGTTCTTGGATATCTGATGTTGTCTTCTGCATTCCTCCGAACAAATCTGCACCGCAGTTCGGGCAGAATCTCCGCTCAGGGTCGACAGTAGTCTGGCAGTACGGACAAGTGGCGATTAGCCTCCCACCACAAACTCCGCAGAACCGTTGACCCAGCGGATTGGAGGAACCGCAATTTCGACACGGTAACATCTGCTGCATATTATCGCCGCCCATCGACTGTACTGAGCGCCATTTGAGCCAGCCTTGCTGACCTTGGCTCCCAGGCAATGACTACCAATATATCTCTACGGCCTTAACGATGCCTAGCGGCCCAAACCGGCAATTTCCGAGTTTTCTGGCCAAACCATCCAAGATTCGCTCTTTTTCAGCTAGCTCTGCTTCCCAAGCCTTGAATTCTGAATACTCAGGCTCGGCCAAAGTGGTTCTACCACCTAAAGCTTGATTAAAGGCAGCCACCTCGTTGTTATAATCTTCCAGCATATCACCGTATTCCTGCCAGTTCTGAGTGTATTCAATGTAAAAGCTATACTGTAGCGACTCGGCCTTATCTATGCTTAAGACTCCGTATTCCTTACCTCTCTCAACGTAAGCTATCGTGTCATACTCGCAAGGATAGAGTACTTCATATAGCCGCTCCTCGTAGGTCACTGCTTTTAGTCCCTCCCCTGTGCAATCAATGTATGCTAAGCCTCTATCTGTAGTTTGGAAAGCATTGAGAGCATGCCCTATAATATCGTCCTCAAAATCTACACCAACCCAGGCAGCTCTAATACCAGCACGTTCGGCGTTGTTATGCAATGTTTCAGCGAAGTCTCCACACATTCTTACTCCTACTATGTATGTTTCCTCGTCAGCATCGTCTTCAAGGATGAAAGACTTTAACTCGGCGAAGCTAATGTCCTTGGCATCTGGATTGTTGACGAGATGGATAGGCTCGAAGGATGCCTTAATGTATGGAGGTTGGATATCTGTGTATTGTCGGATGTATTCTGGCGGTGTTTCATAGTCTGGCTCCTGGCCCTCCCCCTCTGGTTCGGATGGTGGTGTTTCGGTCAGTGCCGGCGAGGTATCTGCCGGCTGGGAGGTAACCGGTGGAGCAGCAGGAGGTGTTCCCTGCAAACCTGAATTAGCAGCAAAGATTCCTCCTCCCACGAGAAGCGCAATGCCTACTATTAGGCCAAGGTACCCTATTGGTGACGAACTTGTCTGCTTTCGTTGTGGTTCTCTTCTTCCATAGCTATAGGTGCTCCGTGGCTCGTAATATGTTTTCTGTCCCACACGCAAAGGCTGTGTTTCCTGTTGTTCTGGCCAGCCTAGCCCTGTACGACAATCTGGGCAGAATCTGTACGATGGGTCGATAACACTACCACACTGAGGGCAATTGTATATGAACTTGTTACCACAGCCTGTGCAAAACCGCTGACCTATTGTATTTTGCCAGCCACACCTTGGACAAGAGAACACCTGTTGCATCCTATCCCTCTATCGCAGATGTTATGCTATCCCAATTATACACCTAGCGAAAATAAGGTGGAATACCATAAAGCGCTATGACACTGCCTTAACTATAGGCACTTTTGGAATCAACCTAACCAGATGACTCACAAGAGTCTGGAGTTGTAACCCGCCGATTGTAGACATGTAGTTGCGAGGCTTCAGCCTCGCTTGTTGCTTATTTCTACTTGAGACTAAACGGTTACCCGCTTTTCCAACACGTCTTGAACTGCCCAGTAGACTAATATAGCAAAAGCAGAGGCAGTCGCAATTACATCCAGATACAGACATAAAATAAGTAACCAACAAGTTTTAGTGGCTATGGCTATTCCTGTTAAACCAACGATTAGCGCAATTGATGACATTAGTGATGCGCCAAGACTTGACCTGTCCAACTTTTTCTGCATTTTCAGAAGAAAAACATGTTTTTTTTGATTATGCTCAATAAGGTGTCTCTCTATTTTCTCCAGCATTTGCCTGTCACTAAGTGCGTCGTTACTACTCATTTTAACCTCCTAACCTAAGATTTACTGCAAATGTACCACATAAAGAAACAACTAGATAACAGGTACTACATGCAGTTAGTTTTAAAGGATTTACAATCTACTGTGAGCCTGCCTCTCTTGCCTTCTGCTTCAATTCGTAGAGCCTGGTAATGGCTTCGAGGGGAGACATGGAGTCAATATCGAGCTGGCTGATTTCGTCTATTAATGGCGGCTTATTTCCAAAAAGAGAAGGTTGTTGAGCGGGTGGTTTTTGAGGCCGGGTAGCTTTATACTGTTTTCGGCGAGGCTGGCTGCTTTCCAATCTGGCCAGGATTTCCTGGGCACGATGTACTACTGACATAGGCAGGCCTGCCAGTTGCGCCACGTGAATGCCATAGCTCTTATCAACACCCCCAGGGACAACCTTGCGCAAGAAAATAACCTTGCCTTCCTCCTCAGTCACCGCTACATTGAAATTCTTAACTCGGGGCAAGAAGCTAGCCAATTCTACCAGTTCATGATAATGAGTGGCGAAAAGGGTCTTTGACCTGAGCCTGGGATGATTATGAATAAACTCAGCTACTGCCCAGGCAATAGAAAGACCATCGTAAGTGCTCGTTCCCCGTCCAATCTCGTCTAGAATAACGAGTGACTGCGCAGTAGCATTGTTCAGTATATTGGCAGCTTCTACCATTTCCACCATAAATGTCGACTGCCCCGCAGCCAAATCCTCCTGAGCTCCGATCCTGGTAAAGATGCGGTCAACGATACCGATAGTGGCTGAATCAACTGGAACAAAGCTGCCAATCTGGGCCAGGAGGACAATTAGCGCCACCTGCTTGAGATAGGTTGATTTTCCTGCCATGTTGGGGCCGGTAAGGATAATTAACTGGCAATCATCGTTGGAGAGGGCAGTGTCGTTGGACACAAAACAACCATCGCCGAGAGTCCGCTCGACCACTGGATGCCGCCCTTCTACAATATTGATGTCCTTCCCGGCGGTAAGTTTGGGACGGACGTAGCCGTAATTGACTGC
>QYPU01000015.1 GCA_007280145.1 Dehalococcoidia bacterium
GAGGCACGGAGTGCCGTGGCAATCTCGGTGGGGTTGTGGCAAGGGCTTTGAGGAAGTGCTGCCTTTTCCCCCTCCACCGAGATTGCTTCGCCGCTTTGCTCCTCGCAATGACAGTATGGGTTATGCCGGGATTGCTTCGGGCTGGAGCGGATGCTCCAGCCTACCCTGCCTCGCAAAGACCAAGCAGCATGTAGTGCTATCTTATTTAGAGGAGCCTTTGAAGATGCTGGGCTTTGTTTTACTGATGATAAAAGCAGCAAGTGATGCAGCAGCGAGTAAGCCAATAACTATCCATAGCCATAGCGGAAAATTTTCTGTCCAGGATGAAGTTTCGCTTTCTTCTTCGGCTGCCACGGTGAAGCGGAAGATAGGGCTGGGCTCGCTGATGAATGGCTCGGTAGCTTTTACCTGCCAGAAGTAGGTGGTGCCCCAGTCCAGCTCGCCATCATAATCATAACTGGCAATGGGCACCTTTAGGCTGGTAACTATTTGCTCTAGAGCCTCATCCTTAGCCAGCGTGAATTCGTATTCAGTAGCTCCGGGTAAATGTGTCCACGAAAATGATGGAGAACGTTCAACATTTGTAGTGTCCTTTGCTGGAGTGAGCAGTGTAGGACCGGAGTAAGGAGTTTCTTGCACTAAACTTGGTGCTACACTGAACGACATAACTTCTGACCACTGACCTTCACCAGGTTCCCCGGTAGCTGCACGGGTGACCCTTACCTTCCAATAATAGGTCTCGCCGGGTTCTATGGCGGATGTTTTGGAGGACAGCGTCCAGCCTGGAGCAAGCGGGCTCTGAGGAATTACAGTTTCTTGCAATACCACCTGGCTAAATTCCTCATCTGTAGCCAGCCAGAGTTCATACTTCGTAGCCTGAGCTGGTTGTTGCCACTTGAAGTTGACATCGGCAACCCTGGCGGTGTCCGGGTCTACCGGGATTACCTCATCCCTGGCTGGTGAGATTAGCGTGGGAGACTGGAAGAGCAGCTCACGGCTTACTGGCGAAACTGGTTGAGGACCCATGCTCATGCAGTCGGAGAAAAGCCAGAGGCGGCCAGTGGTGGCAGTGTAGGCTCGGTTGTCAATTGCCCACAAATCTACATTGCCCGAAATCTTGAGGGAGGTAGGCTCCCTGGTGAAAACGGCGCCAGCACTTAGTCCGGCAGTCAGGGTATCCCACTCGATAAAAGGAGGGGCGATAGCCTCCGGGTTGAGGGTGCGGTCGACGCCGATATTAGTGACGGTTGACCAGGCACCGTAAAGGGTACCTGCCTGGGCAAGCCCGTAGAAGCTTTGTCCTGGCGGTTCCATGGGTGTCCATCCAGAGGTGGCACCGACGACCCAGCAATACATTTCGCCTCCGGCACCGTCGCTGCCAGCGTAGATAACTACATAATTCTGAATTCTGGCGTCAGTAATGGCATGAATCTTGCCGGGTACAGGTACAGCTTGAATTCGTGCGAACTGGGTGGCACCATCTACCGAATAGGCAACCATACCTTCGGCAGCATCGCCTACCACTACAACACCTGCCGGCGTGGCAGTTATAGTATGCCCTGAATTGAGGGTGGTATCTACCTTTCTGCCCCATTTCCATGACTGGTAGGTACTCTCGCCCTTGCGGACATAATTATTTTCCAGAGCATACACATGTAGAACGTCATTGGTTCTGGTAACGGTAAAATCGGTTATGTTAACGCCGGGAAGAGTGCTTTGCCAGGTCTGTCCTTTGTCCCGTGAGCAAAGCAGGTCGCTGGTAGAGCGAATGGCGTAGAAGACAGACTGGTCTGCCTGAGCCTGGCTCATTCGCAGGATGGCGTCATCGGTGGCAGTGAGCATGCATAGCACTCGCTCCCAGGTTCTACCCAGAGGGTAGCTGGTGCTTCGCCACAGGCTGTCGAAGCCATTATTCCCGCCGTTGGTGTTGATAGATGCCAGGTAAAGGGTGTCGGAACTAGCTGAAGCGACGACATCGGAAAGGAAGCTGATTTCAGTGTCTATCAGGCTGAGCTGGTTCCATATGTAGCCATTGTCTAGAGTGATAGAGAAGGCTGATTCGTCGAGGCTTTTAGTTGTCATGTAGCCAGTTGGCCAGCCAGCAGCATCGAGGTTGGCTGAGCTGGTGCCGCAGTAAGCTCTGCTGCCATCGGGGCTCCAGGCTACCTGAGCGTTGGCGTGGCCTGAGTTGCCACCGCCAGTAGGTGCCTTCTTGACTTGATACCAGCAAGTAGCCGGGCAGGTGATGGGTGCGTCGGTGAACCAGGTTGTCACTGTAGCTGAGTTTGGGTCACTGAGAACCTCGCCAGCTAATAATTTGCCTGCGGCGTATGTGCCATAGTAAGCAATGCTTGAAATTCTCTTGTTGGCAGCCGCAGGCATTAGCCAGTAGCCAACGGAATCATCGAAGCGGTAGATGCCGGCGTTGGTTGTTGGAGCATCGGTGCTGATATAGAAGCGGCGCAAGCTGGAGGCTTGCCCGGAGAAGTCGGAAGGCAGCTCTAAATCAGCCGTCAGGAGTTGAGCTGCGGTGGGTGAGGTGCCTGTGCCGGCGGTTGTAACTTCTACTGGGCCCCAGGTGCCCCAGTTGGTGGAATTGGCGACCGTGTCGTGAATGCCAAGGTTGATGTAGGTACCGGCTGCATCGGCAGAGATGGTTACCAGGCTAGAATCAGAAGCATAGTTGGGTGAAAATTTCACTGCCAGTATATCACCGGTAAAGCCCTGGGCTGCCCAGGCACCGATACCAGTCGCCTTAAACATATAGACATTGCCAGTACCAGCACCAGTTCGGGTACCGACGGCGATGTCATAGCTGCCATAATTCGTAGAGATGTCGATAGCACCGATGTTGTTGACTGCGGGACAGGCGGTATTCTGCCAGTTAGCGCCGCCGTCGGCTGAGATAAACACATCTCTGGGGAGGCCAGCATTGCTGGTAACCACGGCTACGAAGTTGGGATTATCTGGAGCAATAGCTATGTGCCAGGCAGGCATAGCAGCGCCAGCACTGGCTAGATGACCGGTCAGCTCATCCCAGCGAATGCCGCTATCGGCTGACTTGTAAACTTTGCCGTGAGGGATGTCAACAGCGTAGAAGGTTCTGTCATCGCAGCCGATGGCGATAGTGTTGATTTCTGATGGACTGACTATGACGTTGCCCTGGCTGCTCGGTGTATCGACGACCGTCCATTGCATTGTCCCGGCGCTGACCGGGGCTGACCTGGCAGGAATTGTAAGACAGAGCAATATAATCAGTACCAGGCTCAGTTTTAATCCCGGGTGGCTGCTATCTTTCGTTCTAAGCATTTCGCAAACCCAAATATGTGTGATAGGGAGGAGGTGTTTCCTTAAGGTGCGGGAACTCTTTATGACATGGTTTCAGGGGGTAACTGGTCGGGTGGAACAATCTGGTCATCAGCCACCTCCACTTGTGGCATGCCGTCAGTATAGTGAGGCTCAGGCGGCCGCGGTTCTTGCTTGGGCTCATAGACTTTCTCTTCAGTGATGGAATTGAGCAGACTGTAAACTATTTGAGAGATGCCCTCATGGGGTTCTTTGTGGCCACGGGGAAGCGAGCAGTCGAGGATTTCCCACTCTTGATATATATCTCGCGCCCAGACTACGGCAATGCCGGCGCTGCCTTTTGCTGCCTTCCGGCCACCCGATGGTGGCGTTATGGTTCTGGTTTCTACCTGTCTCCAGCTACTGGCAACGGTTCTCAATAGTTTTTTTGAGGTGAAGCTGCACAGTGTGTCTTCCTCTTCTGGGATGACCTCTCCCTCGACTACAGCCGGTGGTGTGGCTTCGGGAGCTCGCAGTCTTTTCTCCTCCCGAACAGTTTCAATCCTGGGTGGCTCCTCTGCTCCTTTTAAAGCTGTAATTTCATCTTCATATTTCTGGAGAAGCTGCCCAAACTGTTCCATAAGTTGCTCTCTGGTTGTTTGGGGCGTTTGTTTCGCTCTTTCTCCTATCATTACCACTGTCGTTTGCGGGGGAGGCATAGCCTGCAGGGGTGGAGCAGCCGGGGCTGGCCTGGGTTGGAGGCCGCGCCACAGTAGATACAGCCCGTAGCTGCCAAAAATGATTAAAAGAATCGCCAGCGGTATCAGGATTGCCGGCATCGTGTAGTTGGGTTCCCAGTTTACAGCTATGGTTTTGGGGCTGTCCATAAGTTTGGTGCCTCCCGGGTTGATAGCCTGATACTTGCCTCCAAAGAAACCCAGGATGCCAGGCATACGAACTTCATGACTTGCCATACCCCATTCAGCCTGGCTGCCAGCCTTGTACCAGGCGCTTCCCTCTGTCTCACCATAAGTGGACGTCAAAGTTAGCAGGTAGTAGGTGTCGTAATTGGCGATGCAGCTTCCAGGCATGCTAACAGTCAGGCTCAGGTTTTTGTCGGAGACGGTTTCGCCGGTAGGTAGCCACCAGTTAGAAAACCGGTACTGTGTGCCCGGTTCGTCTGTAATTTCAACCTCAGTTGGTGCGCTGGCTCTCAGTGTGTAGCCTTCTTTGTACCAGCCGGAACCTGTCAGTTGGGCAACGTCGGATGGGTCAGTCTTGAATCCGATGTAGTACTCAGTATAATAGGGGAAACTGGCATTGAGCGAAAGCTCGCTCACCGTTATTCTATCCGCTTCGGCTTTGAACCTGATACTGGCCTCGGTTGGGTGCTCGACAATGGAGTCGACACCTATAGAATGGGTTGTGCCCAGGTCAAAGCTGAGACTTACGGACTCACCGCCCCGAAGCGTGGCTACTGGAGTTGCTCCCACATATACCTTTGTCTCACCGGCTTTCAGCCCGGAGCCAATGGTGACAATAGGTTCGTAAGAGCCCTTTTCGATGAGGAGACTGAAGCTTCGCTGGCCGGACATAGCTGGCGATGAGCTATCGGTAACGCCAATAATGAAGCTATGGAAGCCTGCAGTCCCGGGAAATGGGGTGCCTGAGATATAACCAACGGTTGTGTTCAGAACTAGCCCGGTAGGTAATGTTCCGCTGATGATGGTCCAGGTATAAGGCGACGTACCTCCGCTGACGCTCAGTGATGCAGAATAGAGGCTGCCCTCCTTGGCTGTGGGCAAACTCATTGTAGTGAAGGTCAGGGGAGGTGAAGCAATAGTGATAGAGAAGCCCTGTTGGGCTGAAGGCCCAATTGTATCAGTGACCATGACGAAGAAAGCATAAGTTCCGGTTGTAGTAGGGGTGCCTGAAATGGTCCCTGAGGCTGCGTCGAGACCCAGCCCCGGTGGTAGAGAGCCGCTTGTTATTGTCCAGGTGCAGGGAGGTGTTACCGGCGCAGCAACCAGAGTTGCTGTATAAGAGGTGCCCACCTGCCCGTTAGGCAGAGAAC
>QYPU01000034.1 GCA_007280145.1 Dehalococcoidia bacterium
CTGGGCACCCATATTCTCGAACGGGTCGGGCAGCTCAATATCCTTAGCTATGGAAACGCCATCATTAATTACAGTAGGGGGACCAAACTTCTTATCCAAGGCTACTGGGCGTCCACGTGGTCCCAAGGTCACCTTAACTGCATCGGTCAAAGCATCGATGCCAGTTTTCAAGGCTCGCCTCGCCTCTTCACCATAAAGAATTTGTTTCGCCATTCCTTCTTACCTCCTTATTATAGAATTTTAACTTACAGCCGTGTCTATCCTTGATTAACTCTTCTTAGCTAAAATATCACTCTCCCTGAGGATAATCAGCTCCTCATCATCTTCCTTTATCTCAGTGCCACCATATTTAGCATAAATCACCACATCGCCTTTCTTCACATCCATTGCTAGCCGTGTGCCATCATCGGTTAATCTGCCTGGACCAACAGCAATAACCTTGCCTTCCTGAGGCTTTTCCTTAGCCGTATCTGGCAAGAGAATGCCCCCCTTGGTAACGTCCTCCTGGGGTATAGGTTTCACCACTACCCTGTCCCCTAAAGGTTGAAGCTTAACTACCATCTTTACCTCCTTCGTTAGATTTTAGCAGTCTCGGCCTAAGACTGCTAATTATATTAGCACAAAGAATCTCATCTGTAAAGAGCTCTGTATAAACACAATTGCCAATCTCTAAAAAACTCATGCGCTCGCGCCTAGATTTCATGTCCGGCTCTTTTATAATCCTCTTTAGCTCTGTCTTCTAGACCTGTCTTATCGGCAAGCTCAGCAGCATGACTCCACATCCCTTCTTTCTCATAGTCACGCAATTTCCTTTCCGTTTCAGCTACTTCATTGGAGGTTTCAACTACGCAGGCATGAAACTGTGACAAGAGCCTTTTAACCGGTGCTTGGCATTTCGGGCACTCAGTGAGAGGTCCAGCATCTATGCTTTGCCTGACTTCAAATCCATCTCGGCAATAATTACATCCTTCTGCAGTTGCTTTATACTCATAGATTGGCATGCTATCTTCCCTTATTTTCCTATTTCGATAGCATATCAAATACGACGTAGCTATACCAGTTCCCTTAACCTTGCCAGGTAGTCGTCGAACCTTCAGCCATAAGCCTTGTTTTAACATGAAGTTTTTCCACTCCAAACTACTAATGCTGATATCAAGAAGTTCCAGGGCCTTCTCGCTATACTCAGTATACCCGTGGTTAAAAAACTGTATAGTATGTCTTGGACACCACACATCGCCTTCTTGCCTATTTACTCTATACCGTGTAAAATATAGGGGAAATGAGTCAGAGGCAAAATCAAGTCAGATGGGACGGACAACGTATTCGAGCACTAAGGCGACATTTAAGATTGACTCAAACTAAGTTGGCTGAGGAATTAGGCACCCGTCAACAAACAATCAGCGAATGGGAAACCGGGATGTACAAACCTCGGGGAACGTCGGCTACCTTGCTCACCATAGTTGCCGAGCGCTCCGGTTTCAAATACGCACCAGCCACGAAAAAGAATGTTAGCAAATAAAGCACACTATCGATGAAAAACGAACCAGGTTACTCTGAAACTAAGCCAATCAATCGGTTTTAACAAATTTTTTTTACCCGAAACAACACGTACCCGTGTAAATCGAATATGAAAACAGATATCTCAGAAAAGCTTGTTGCCTATATTTGGCAGCATCAATTAGCACCCAACCTGAGCACTGATGCCGGGGAACAACTCCAGGTAATCTATCCAGGTAGAGTTAGCAATGGCAGTGGCTGTGACTTTCGAGATGCTGTTTTCGCTATCGACAGCAGGGTAATAAAAGGAAACATCGAGATTCATGTTAAATCCAGCCAGTGGTATAGTCATGGTCATTATCGAGACCCAAAATACAATAGTATCGTTCTGCATGTTGCAATGTGGCATGACAGCCAATCCCCCACCCTACTCCAGAATGGCAAGACTATCCCCACGGTTTGCCTGAGTCCTTTCCTGAACAACTCCCTAGACGAGCTCCACCGAGCCAGCTTAACATTCTACCCCTTGCCATCATGCCTGGAAGCACCGAGGTATTCAGGCACAGAATCATTAATCAAATTACTCACTGCCGCTGGCGAAGAAAGGTTTGCCGCCAAAATAAGTTCATTCCGTAAAACCCTAAGGGAAGAGGAGGCCGGGCAAGTGCTTTTTCGAGGCATTGCCCGAGCTTTAGGTTATGTCAAGAATGCCGAGCCCTGCGAAAAACTTGCCAGCAGGTTACTTCTCAGCTTTTTAGAGGAAGTCAAACCTGAAACTAATGCCGTCAAACAAGCCTGGATTCTGGGAGTTGCTGGTTTACTACCTTCCCAGCGGTCCAAGCTACAATATAAGCTAATCGAAGATAGAGAAGTAGACAACTTAGAGGCAATATGGCAATCCAGTGGTGCAGTCGACACCATGAAAGAAACCGAGTGGTGTTTTTTCAGAGTACGTCCTGATAACTTCCCTACCCGCCGACTTATCGCCCTCAGCTATATCCTTGGCCGGTATCACAAACCGGGGCTTCTCCACGGGATACTAAAACTGGTAGAGAAAACGCCTCCGCAGGCTCAACATCGCTGGCTGGAAAATAGCTTAACTATCGGCAGCCAGGGCTACTGGGCAAACCATCTGGACTTTGGCATCACAAAAACAAGGAGCTCAGCTCTTTTGGGTCAAGATAAAGCTGCTGAAATAATAATAAATATAGTATTACCCTTCGCCTGTGCCTGGGGTGAAATAGCTGCTGAGCCAAAGTTAAAGAAAAAAGCCGTTGAGATTTACCGTCATTATCCAAAGCCAGGAAACAATGAGCTAACTCGCTATATGAAGCAACAACTTCTGCTCAAACCAGGAGTTGCCCTTTCTGCCTGTCAACAGCAAGGGCTAATTCATATTTTCAAGACTTACTGCCGCCATCGAAATTGCACTGAATGCCTGGTGGCACTTAACCAAGGCTAAGGCTTGGTATCACATCAATGTCATATCCATCCACCTGCCCCGACTGGAAATGATAATAACCGCAGGCTGCGATCATAGCTGCGTTATCGGTGCACAAATCAGGGGGTGGTATGAGAACCGGAACAGATGAGTGACGAGTAAAATAGTCACCGAGAGCCTTATTAGCTGCCACACCGCCAGCCAGTAATATCTGCCTGACTCCCGATCTTCCAGCAGCTTCTAGCGTCTTAGTAACCAGAACATCGACTATAGCTTGCTGAAAGCTAGCTGCTGCATCAGCCACCAGGGAAGAATCTGAAAAGTCCCTGGCCTGTACCAAATGGAGCAAAGCTGTTTTCAATCCACTAAAACTAAAATCATCGCTACCCTTAAGCCAGGCTCGCGGCAAAGGCAAAGATGGGATACCTTTTTGGGCCGCTGCCTCAATAGCTGGGCCACCGGGATAACCAAGGCCCAGAATCCTGGCTCCCTTATCAAAGGCTTCGCCAGCCGCATCATCTCGAGTCTGCCCCAGCTTTTTAAATTCCCCATGCCCGGTCATCAGCACTAAATCACTATGCCCTCCCGAGACGATGAGGCAGAGGCAAGGAAAAACCGGCTTAGTGTTACCTATCCAGTTAGCATAGATATGACCTTCAAGATGATTAATTCCAATAAGAGGCAAGCCTTGAGCCAAAGCAACGGCTTTAGCTACATTCACCCCAACCAGCAATGAACCCGCCAGACCTGGTCCAATAGTTACCGCGATAGCAGCTATGTCCTGCCAGACAACTCCCGCCTCAGTCATGGCACTTTCCACTACTGGTAAGACCGTAAGTAAGTGCTGTCTTGAGGCCACTTCAGGGACAATCCCACCGTAGCGAGCATGAATATCCACCTGCGAGGCAACGATGTTCGACAAAATATTGGCTCCATCCTCAATCACAGCCGCTGCAGTTTCATCACAGGAAGTTTCGATACCCAGGATTTTCATACTCAGAATTATAACACAGGCCAGCAGGACAAGTTGAAATTCGCTTTACCTGTGCTAAATGCTATAATTGTAGATAAGGTAATAAGGAAGCAATCAGCTTCAGTTGCTAAACGAAATAAGCCAGTGTAGAATATATCAAAAGGCTAATACCGTGGGAAATGGGAGAAAAATGGATACAGGTACCTGGAAAGCTAAATCAGGACTAGCTCAAATGCTAAAGGGTGGGGTGATTATGGATGTGGTCACACCGGAGCAGGCAAAGATTGCTGAAGATGCCGGGGCTTGTGCTGTCATGGCACTGGAGCGTGTGCCGGCAGATATTCGAGCTGCCGGCGGAGTAGCTCGGATGGCTGACCCAACGGTAATCACTGCCATAATGAAAACAGTGAGCATCCCGGTGATGGCTAAATGCCGTATCGGGCACTTTGTCGAGGCTCGAGTGCTGGAGGCACTGGGAGTTGACTTTATCGATGAGTCGGAAGTGCTGACGCCGGCTGATGAGAGCCATCATATCTGGAAACGTGATTTCAAGGTTCCCTTTGTCTGCGGCTGCCGTGATTTAGGTGAAGCCTTACGCCGCATCGCTGAAGGTGCAGCTATGATTCGAACCAAAGGAGAGGCTGGCACCGGTAACATTGTCGAGGCCGTAAGACATATGAGGGCAGTTCAAGACGGCATTCGTAAGCTCCAGACCATGCCTGTAGACGAGCTTACCACCGAGGCCAAAGCACTGGGTGCTCCTCTGGAGCTGGTGCTGGAAATACATAAAACAGGGAAGTTACCCGTAGTCAATTTTGCCGCAGGCGGCGCAGCTACGCCGGCCGACGCAGCACTGATGATGCAGCTAGGTGCTGAAGGCGTCTTCGTTGGCTCAGGAATTTTTAAATCGAGCAACCCTGCGGCCGTGGCTAAGGCTATGGTTAAAGCAACTACACACTACCAGGACCCAAAAATCATTGCTGAAGTATCTAAAGCCCTGGGAGAAGCCATGCCTGGATTAGATATAAAAACCATCCCTCCAGAAGAACTGTTGGCCACCAGAGGCTGGTAGCGCGAAGATGAGTGTCCTGGCTCTGCGAGGAGCTATGACCGAGCATATAAGAATGCACTCTGTTTTAAACACAAAAACCGTCACCTTCCACCCTGAGCCAACTGGTAGTCTAAGATTCCGCAGGTATTCCCTCGACCCTGCTACAGGAGATGCCCTTGCAAAAGGTAATTACTGATGATTTAGATGCCCTGCTCGA
>QYPU01000115.1 GCA_007280145.1 Dehalococcoidia bacterium
ATGTAGTGCAGTCTTTTAAGGCTGCCTGGGCGGTTGATGAGCGTGGCACCAATTGTTATCCACCATGACAAGGCTAAAGGCTGGAGCTGATGCTCCAGCCTACCCACTATTAAGACCTAGCCCTACATTGGATTTTTGGGGTCCACTCGGGCGAGAGGCTTTGCCTTGCCTTTATTCCAGTCCGAGGCTAAAATAGAAGAGCCTTGGAGAAGGGAAAATGCAAGACGAGCTTGGTGATGCACTGAAGGGACATAGTGCCGATTATATCGAAATTCGGCTCGAGGAGAGCCAGGCAACTCGGATTGTTTACCGTGGCGAAAGGCTGGAGGAGATAGGCAAAACATCCAGCCTCGGTGGCAATGTCCGAGCTCTGGTTAAGGATGGTTGGGGCTTTGTTAGCTTCAACGACGTAGCTAAATTACAGGACAAGATAGAGCTAGCCGTAGAGCAAGCAAGGCTTGTCGGTAAAGAAAACAGCAAGTTCAGCCCAACAGAGCCGATAGTTGATGCAGTAACTGCCGAAGCAAAAAAGGAACCAGCGACCGTTCCGCTGGCTTCAAAAAAGCAGTTGCTTAATGAATATAACGATATTATTCTGAGCACACCCAAGATTCAAACATCAAACATCGGCTACCATGACAGCCAGAGAAAGATAACTTTTGCCAACTCCGAAGGTGCCTACATAGAGCAGAATAAACTAGACCTGAGCCTGCGTCTAACAGCTATCGCCACAGAAGACGGCCAGGTCCAGCAAATTGGCTTGAGTCTGGGTAGCCAGGGTGACTTTTCCACCATAGAGGGTTTGCAAGACCAGGCAAGGGAAATGGCACAGCGGGCAGTCAGGCTTCTCTCGGCACCTCAAGCCAAAGGGGGCGAATATACCGTTGTCCTGGACCCCGTGTTGGCTGGAGTTTTTGCTCATGAAGCCTTCGGGCATCTGTCCGAAGCAGACTTTGTCTACGAAAATAAGCGGCTGCAAGACATCATGGTCCTGGGACGAAAATTCGGCAGCAAGCATCTCAATATCGTTGATGGTGCGGCTGTCCCTGGGCTGCGAGGTAGCTACAAATACGATGATGAAGGTGTCCCAGGGACAAAAACCTATCTTATCCGGGAAGGTATACTTGAAAACAGGCTACATTCCCGTGAAACAGCCGCCAAGATGGGAGAAAAACCTACAGGCAATGCCCGCGCTCTTAATTACCGTTTCCCTCCTATAGTGCGGATGACCAACACCTTTATTGAACCCGGCTCGGTATCTTTCGAAGATATGCTCGGCGACATTAAAGAAGGTATCTATGTAAAGGACTGGTATGGAGGTACAACCAGCCTGGAGATGTTTACTTTCTCTGCCGCCGAGGCTTATACAATTCGTAATGGTAAGCTAGCTGAGCTGCTTCGCCCAGTAACGCTTAGTGGCAATGTCTTTACTACTCTGGGCAACATAGATGCCATTGGCAACGATTTACAGATGAACCAGGGCGGTGGCTGTGGCAAAGGGGGGCAATCGCCTTTACCTGTTTCTAACGGCAGCCCGCATATAAGAATCCGCCGCTGCATAGTTGGGGGGAATTAAGTGGAAGAGATTCTATCACAAGCTAGAAAGATAGCTGCCCAGGCTGAGGTTTTTCAAGTCTTTTCTAAAAGCACTCCAGTTCATTTCGAAGCCAACCGGTTGAAACAAATTCAGACCAAAGAAAGCACCAGCACTGCCTTGAGGCTTATTAAAGATGGTAAGATTGGCTTTGCGCAAGCTAACGGCTCCATCAAGCCCGAAACGCTGGTCAATATGGCAACGGAGACCTGCCAGTTTGGTGCGCCAACCAAATTCGACTTTCCAGGCCCAAAGGTTTACCCCCAGATAGATATCTTTGATTCACAAATAGACGAGGTAACTATCGACGACTTGGTTGAGCTTGGAGAGCAACTTATAGCTGCGATAAAACAGCATACGCCTGACATCATATGCGAAGCATCGGTAACCAAGGGTAACTCCTCAGTCCGTATCATTAACTCTGAAGGCGCCAAAGTCAGCTATAACAAGAGCTTTTTCGACCTGAGCCTCGAAGGTGTCCTCATTCAAGATGATGATATGCTCTTCGTTGGTGAGAGCCAGAGTTCATGCCACCCCATCCTCGATTTCAAAACAGTAGCTGAAGAGGTAACCAGGCAGCTAGAGCTAGCCAGGAATAACGTCAGCCTATCAACCAGGCCGATGTCCGTGATTTTCACGCCGCGGGGCGTGGCCAGTGCCCTGATAGCTCCCTTAGTGACAGCTTTCAATGGTAAAGTGGTGCTTGACGGAGCTTCACCACTTAAAGACAAACAGGGGGAACAAGTTTTTGACAAAAAATTCTCCCTGCGGGACGATGCTACCCTACCTTATCAGATAGCCAGCTGCCCATGTGATGATGAGGGGGTTCCAAGCCAGCAAACGCCACTTATTGACCATGGAGTCGTATCACACTTCCTCTATGACCTGCAGACAGCAGCTCTGGCCAATACTCAAAGCACCGGCAGCGGCAACCGCCAGGGCAGCCTGCCGACTCCATCCCCAAGCTCCCTGATTATAGAGGAGGGTGACGTTTCCTTCTGGGACATGGTAAAAGATATAAAAGAGGGCTTGATTATAGACCAGCTAATGGGTGCTGAACAGGGCAACATATTAAACGGCGATTTTAGCGGCAATGTTTTACTAGGCTACAAAATAGAAGGGGGAAAGATAACAGGCAGGGTAAAAGATACCATGGTTTCGGGAAATGTGTACCAGCTCCTAAGACAGCTTGAGGCAATAGGGCGGGAGACGAGATGGGTCGGAGGTCTCCTGCGGACTCCCTGCCTCTATTGCTCCAGCCTATCAGTAGCTACTAAGGCAGGATGACAAGTAAATGCCCCCGGGGGTGAGTAGTATGAAAGATACAGTTAAGCTCTATAAAGAACCACGTCCTAAGGCTTGTGACTTGATCGCAGCTTGGCCTGGGATTGGAAATGTGTCACTTATAATTGCACGCTATATAAAAGATAAGCTAAACGCCGAAGAGATTGGAGAAATTGTGCCTTCCAATTTCTTTGATCCAATCGGTGTGATGGTCAAAGACAATATAATAGAAGCCCCTCAGTTCCCAGAAAGCAAATTCTACTACTGGCATAATCCCAACTCCAATAGAGATATAGTCTTGTTTATTGGCGATGAGCAACCCGGTTTCAAAGGTTATGAGCTGGCTAATTGCGTTCTGGATGTTAGTCAAAAGTTCAAAGTCACAAGGGTATATACCTGCGCCGCAGCTATCGCCCGCATTCACCATACTGAAAAACCACAGGTCTGGGGAGTCGCCACAGACCCAAAACTCATCAAGGTGTTAAGAAGATACGACATCGTTCTTCGCGGTGCACTTCAGATTGCCGGGCTTAATGGCTTGTTCTTGGGAGTAGCTAAAGAGAGGGGGATTGAAGGCATCTGCCTGTTAGGCGAGGTACCGATGTATACTACTCGAATACCCAACCCCAAGGCCTCTTTAGCTGTACTTGAGGTCATGACCAAAATCCTTGGCATTGACATCAACTTGGCCGAACTTGCCGAAGTGGCAAAAGAGTCAGAGGAAGAAATGAAGAAGCTGGCCGCTGAAGCTATGGGGGAGTTCATCGACCGCTACACCAAACCTGTGTGGCCACAAGAAGAGGAGGAAGAAGAGGAAGAAGAGGAGGAATAGATGGCAGCTGAATTACCCCTCACCAAGCAGCGTATAGCTGAGATCTTTGACCCAAGTAAGCCCCTGGTCAACTCTAAGTTGGCCTACCTGTCCGGCCTCAGTGGCGAGGAGCTAGTGTTCCTAGAGCAAGCCTGGGAAAAGGCAGATGTGGAACGGCGGCATCAAGTTATCTCTCAGCTTGTCCACCTCGGTGAAGTTGACTTTAAACTTGATTTCAGCAGCACCTTCGTTTTTTGTCTCAGCAACACTGATGAGACAATCAGGCTCCGGGCTATTGCTGGGCTAGAGGCAGAGGAAAGTCATCCACTTATTGCTCCGCTGGTACGTTCACTGAAAGAAGATAGCTCTGCCCAAGTCCGGGCAGCAGCAGCTATAGGTTTAGGCAAGTTTGCCATGCTAGGCGAGCTGGGCAAGCTGTCCACTTACTATGCTGATAAGATATACACAGCTTTGCTAGAGGTCTGGGATAATAAGACAGAGGCAGTCGAAGTGAAGCGCCGAGCTTTAGAGGCTATCGCTCCTCTCAACCTGCCACGAGTTAAAGAGCTTATAGAAGAAACTTATCACAGCAACAATGTCAAGCTTAAAGCCAGCTCATTATACGCTATGGGACGTAATTGCGATTCAATGTGGCTACCCACTTTATTAACCGAACTAAGTAGCGATGAGGCTGAGATACGCTATGAGGCAGCTAACGCCTGTGGCGAACTCGGTGCGGTGGAGGCTGTGCCTCATCTCATCAAGTTGGCCGAAGATGAAGATGCCCAGGTTCAAGAAGCAGCTATAAAGGCATTAGGTGAAATAGGCGGTGAGGAGGCCAAGCAAGCACTGCACAAACTAGCCAAAAATTCCCAACCTCGAATCCGCCAGGCAGCCAAATCAGCTTTAAAGGAGCTCCATCTTTGCGAAGAGCCTCTATCTTTCAAGCTCTAGCCGGACCGCCAACATTAGTTGGCAACAAGGTCAAGCTACGCCCAAAACACCTCCAAGATGCCGCTAATGATTACAGTTGGCGCAAGGATACCGAATTATGCTACCTTGATGCCACTATCCCCACATTAAGCTCTTTCGAGGAATATTTAAGGAATCACGCTGAAGAGCTGCACCATCCCAGTGGAGGTTACCGCTTCGCCATTGAAACTCTAGACGGAAGACACATAGGCAACTGCAGTTATTATAATATAGACGAGGTTAAAAGGGAGGCCGCGATGGGCATCATGATTGGTGACCGGGCTTACTGGAACCAGGGTTACGGGGCTGATGCCATGCTCACCTCATTAAATTACCTTTTTTCGCAAACCAAGCTGGAAAGGATTTACCTTAAGACCTTGAATTGGAATATTCGGGCACACAAATGCTTTGAAAAGTGCGGCTTCGTCCCCTGTGGACATCTCTTCCGCGGAGACCACAGCTTTATAATTATGGAGATTCACCGCTCCGCTAAACCGCAAAAGGCAAAATAGACTGAGCTAAATCATACCCTGCTCGCCAGCTAGCTTGATGCTCAATGAAAGAGCACAGGCTTTGCCACAAGCTCAGTAGGTAAAAATAGGCTTCTTATCAGTGATGATTCTTCTCGTTATAGCCAGCTGGTGACGGAGGTGTTTGGGAAGGGTATATAAGACCTGGTGAGTCAGACCATCGTAGGACCTCAGTTTCTTCGACAGCCTGGTCGAAATCCTACGGTCTACTTCCTTAGGAGCTAGCTCTATTGAATTGATACTTTGGGAAGCCGTGGCGAATCCCCACATGTCAACAAAGGAAGGAACATAAACTTGATACGGACAAACTATAGAAAAAACACTTTTTAAGGTGTTGATGATTGCAGTAAAAGTCTGCAAGTTAGTCCAGCCAGAAGCTCCGGACTGGACAGACATAATACCTTCGGGATTTAATCTTTCTCTGACTAACTGATAAAACTCCTGAGTATATAGCAAACAAGCTGGCCCTGCCTCCAGGGGCTCAACCAAATCAATTATGATAACATCAAATCTATCATTGGTTTCCTGCAAGTATCTTCGGGCATCAGTAAAATAAAGCTTGGCTCGCGAATCATCAAAAGAGCCCTGGTGAAAAGAGAAAAGAAAACGGCGGCAGATATCTATCACCTGCCTATCAATATCTACCATGACTACCTTTTCTACCGTATTATGCGCCAGCACCTCGCGTAAGGTAGCCCCTTCGCCACCACCAGCAATAAAAGCCGTCTTGGGGCATGGGTGGCTGAGCATCCCCGGATGAACCATAGCTTCGTGATAGATAAACTCATCCCGCTCGCTGGACTGGATTTTACCATCCAGCACGAGGCAAATACCGAAGCTTCCAGTATCGACAATATCTATAGACTGGAACTTGGTTCGTCCCGAATATATTACCTGCTTAATACTATGGAGCTGAACAAGGTCAGGACTGACTTCATCATGCAGCCACTTACTTTTGTCAGGGTTATCTGAGTCGCTCATTTTAACTCACAGCCAACTCGATTGTTTTGCAAAATACCCCTTTTCAACTCGATAAAAGAGGAACTCTCCGCCCCTAGCTTTTCCACTAATGGTTTAACAGCTCGCTCAGGGTCAATAGAATCCCCACAAGTGAATATGTCTACAGCAGCATAACCGTGTTCCGGCCAAGTATGAATGCAAAGATGGGATTCAGCGATGATTACCACACCGCTTATCCCGTGGGGGTTAAATCGATAAAAAGCTTCGTTAACTACAGCAGCCCCAATTTGTTCAGCAGTATCACGGAGACAATCTTTAATAAAATCTAAGTCATTAAGCACCTCCAAATTGCAATCTTTCAGTTCTAGTAGTAAGTGTCTTCCGAGAGCATCCAAATCACCGTCCCTCCTTTAAGATTTTTTATTTGACGAAGTTCTCACCTCCAATCTGCTAGAAAAATGGTACCAACAAGCTGTAATTGTATATTTTGTAGCAATGATTTTCAAGACCCCTTACCTATTGCCTATTGACAAAGGCTTTTTGACTGTGTAGAATCTATTGACAAATGCTGATTAACGTTATAAAATCAGCTAAGACTTAAAAAAGGAGGTAAACGATGAGAGTTATTGGTGGTTTATTTGCCATAGTGCTGGCGGTGTCTCTGGTGCTGATACCAGCCGCTCCGGCGTCAGCCGCTGAGGGGTATGGTGGGCTGGCCAACTGTGAATGGGACGCCGTGAAGTGGCAGGACAATGAGAATTCCTGGCATTTGTATCTGCAGCACTGGGGAAGGACCCCGGTCACTGCTATGTCACGTTTGGCAGGCCTGTGTGGTCCCAATGTCATGTGTGGTGACTCCTTCGGCCTAGACTGTCCCACTGACCCCAACACATGCACAATGGGTGGCTGCGCCCATTGCCGCGTCACAGAAGAGGGATTCCTGGCAGGCTGCTCGGATCCGCTAGGATGCGCAGATTCATTGAGCGATGTGGCCTGCTTGGCATTGGCAATGCCTGAGGAAGATTGCCCAGAAGGCACACTGTACGGGTGCGCAAAATGCTGCTGCTGCTGGGGAATTAGTCTGGCTTTCGCCAACAAGAGCTGGGCTGCTTGTGACATCAGCGATCACCCAAGGGTCAACAACGACCACCCGAATCACTACGGCAGTACCAACAACTACGGAGGTGATTGGGGAGTTAGCGGATGCGCTCATACCGAATGCGTTGCCCAGACTTGGTGCCTGACAGACAATCTCTGCCCTACATGCACTCCCTAAACAAAAACAGGGCATAAATAGATTTAGAAGTCCACCAGCCTGTCCTGTAAGGTTTGATTGTGCTTCGAACCCAGGGTAAGTCAAATTGACGTACCCTGGGTTTGCTTACTTTCAATAGTCGCTTCCAGCAGGATAGC
This sequence comes from Dehalococcoidia bacterium, assembly GCA_007280145.1. GTDB lineage: Bacteria > Chloroflexota > Dehalococcoidia > GIF9 > UBA5629 > QYPU01. The sequence continues at coordinate 7,565 of QYPU01000115.1, forward strand.
AAGACCGAGGGTGCAGGCTTGTTCAAAGAAACACTTACTACAGTTTATATAGCCAGCGGCCAACCAGAGGCACAAATTATAAAAGGACGCCTCGAAAGCGAAGGAATACCCGCCATGCTTCGTTATGAGAGTGCTGGGCTTGTTTATGGTCTTACCATTGATGGCTTAGGGCAAGTAGAGATACAGGTGCCCTCTTCTCTGGCTCAAAAGGCAAAGGAGATTCTAGCGGCTTAAAAACGAGAAGTGCTAAGCTTCCAGGCCAAGTCCCGCGTAAAGAGTTTTGAAGTCAAAGTAATCATCCAGAACATTCTCAAGCGTCCGTAGCTTCTGAGGATTGTGGAAGCTGGCTCTGGCTAGAGCCTCTTCAATACCGGCTATAACGCCGAAAGTATTTTGTTTTACCACCATTATGGGCACATGCTTATCTTCAGCTTGACAGATGACAGTTGGCAAGGGCTTCGAATTATCAGCAACAATAAGGCACTTGGTTGATGTCTCTAAGGCAGCCAGTTGCATATCGGGGCGGTCGCCTCGGACCACTGCTGCCTTATTTCCTTTGCGGTTGAAATAGTCTATTCCAGAGTCAGGGGTCATAGCTCCAAGCATCACATTCTCTACCATCTCACCAGTGCCCTCTGGGCAAGTTAAGATTTCTCCATCTAGAATTTCGGCCAGTTCCCTAACGCTTACGCCAAGTAATGTCCGAACCTCGGGAAGCATACCCAGAACGTTTATTCCAGCCTCTTGAAACAAGGTTGTCATGTGCTGCCTCACCATCTCTATCCGGGACTCTGGCGCAAAGTTAATAACAACTCCCAACAACCTCTGCTCTAGCTTTTTAGCTACTTGAGCGATTCTTGATGGGCTTAAGTCTGAGGAATAACGCAGCACAACAACCACCTTCGCATCCAACGTCTCAGCAACCGTGTAGCAAGCCAGAGTAGCTACCTTATCTACGCCCAAATCGCTAAGCCCTTCCATAAGAACAACATCTTTACCTCGTGATATGCGAGCATAGGCCTGCCTAATCTTCTGTGTAAAACCTTCCACATCATCGGTTAGGTTTCGCCATAAGTCTCGGCGAGATAAACGAACAGGACTAAGCATCTCGGTAGATTCTGACAATCCAAAGGCCTCCTTGATAAAGGTGGCATCTTCGTAACCATCTGCACTGCTGGTTTCAGTAAGCTGGACTGGTTTAATAAAGCCTACTTTTCTCCCCTGGCTAAGTAACTTCCTACCAATGCCAGCACATATAGCTGTCTTTCCCGGGGCTTCCACAGAGGCCAAATATAAAGCGCCCATGCTCCCTCCTAACTTTATGAGCTTGGTTATTATATTATTTTGTGTCGCTCTTTACAACCAGCCAAGAGCAGCCTATAATATTACTATACACGAACGGCTAACTGAGGGTTTCCAAACTCTCAGTTTTTTTACTACCTTTCAAGTAAAGGAGTATCACATGGAACAAAAGAAAGTCTTTATTACTCAAGAGGGTTTGACTAAACTAAAATCCGAACTGGAGTATCTACTCTCAGTACGAAGGCAAGAGGTAGCTGGCAAGATTAAGCGGGCTAGAGAGATGGGGGGTACCGAGAACAATGCCGAGTATGAAGATGCCAAGAATGACCAGGCTTTCGTTGAGGGCAGAATTCTTATGTTGGAAAATATCACCAGGAATGCCGCGATTATAAAGTCACCCGTCTCCCCAGACATAGTCGAGTTGGGCAATAAGGTACTTATTCACACTCAGGATGGCAAGATAGAACAATTTACTATTGTAGGTAGTACCGAAGCCAACCCTGCTGAGGGTAAGATTTCCAACGAGTCACCTGTAGGACAAGCCCTTCTGGGTAAGAAAGTCGGCGATAAAGTTGAGGTGACAACTCCAGCTGGGGTGCTTGACCTACTAATAATGGAAGTAAGCTGAGTATTATGTCAAGATTAGAGCACATTGCCCAACAGCGTTTGGAAAAGCTGGAAAACATCCGACGCAAAGGGATAAATCCTTACCCTCATTCCTATCATCGCAGCCATACTACTCAAGAGGCAGTAGCTCTATTTGAGCACCAGGAAAGAAGCTCGCAGGCTGTCCCCAACCCAGAACTAAGCCTTGCCGGTCGGATTACAGCTAGTCGCCTTATGGGGAAAATAACCTTCTTAGATATTCGTGACGGTTCGGGCAGGATTCAGCTTTATTTTAGCCATGACCTCCTTGGCAACGAAAAATACGAGTTTCTTCATAACCTTGACACGGGCGATATCATCGGTGCCAGAGGCAAGCTTTTTCGAACCAAGACCGGGGAGATAACTCTTGAGGTAACCGATTTCACTCTCTTGTCCAAGTCTCTCCAGCCACTGCCCGAGAAATGGCATGGGTTGGTCGACATTGAAAAGCGCTACCGACAACGCTATCTCGATTTAATCTCTAACGAAGAGGTTAAGCCTACTTTCGCACTTCGCAGCCAGATTATCACAGCTTTACGACACTTCCTAAATGAACAGGGATTTATCGAGGTGGAAACGCCAGTATTACAACCGCTGGCAGGTGGCGCCCTGGCTCGCCGCTTTAAAACTCACCACCAAGCCCTTGACCAAGACCTTTATCTGCGCATTGCCTTAGAGCTTTATCTCAAGCGGCTGATAATAGGCGGCTTCGATAAAGTTTACGAGATTGGACGTATATTTCGCAACGAAGGCATTTCCACTAAACATAATCCCGAATTCACTATGCTGGAAAGCTATCAAGCCTATGCCGATTATAATGATGTGATGAAGCTCGTAGAAGACTTGGTGAGCCACATCGCAAAGGAGGTCGTTGGCAAAACCGACATCAAGTTCGGTGACGAGATTATTAACCTCGCACCTCCGTGGCAACGTCTTTCCCTTCGAGACATAATTAGGGAGCGCTGCAACATCGATTTCGAGGATTATCCTGAAGCTGATTCACTACGAACGAGGATGGAGCAACTGGGAATAGAAGTTGACCCTAACAAGGATAGAGGCAGGCTGGTGGACGAGCTTATTTCGACATTTGTTGAACCAAAGCTGATACAGCCTACCTTCCTTATGGACTATCCGGTGGAGATGTCGCCTTTGGCTAAGAGAAAGCAAGACAACGAGCACTTAGTAGAGCGATTCGAGGCTTTTATCGGCGGTATGGAAATCGCTAACGCCTTTACCGAGCTTAATGACCCTCTAGAGCAGGAAAAACGTTTTGAAGAGCAGAAAGAGATGCAGGCTACTAAGTTAGCGATGGCGAAATCGGGTGCCGAAGAGCCGGAAATCGATGTCGTTGACGAGGATTTCCTCCTCGCCCTAGAATATGGTATGCCGCCTACTGGCGGCCTGGGAATAGGCATCGACCGCCTGGTAATGCTGCTGGCTGATAAGCAATCTATCCGTGAAGTTATCATTTTCCCGCAAC